>CBFHRY010000111.1:554-1002 GCA_965658385.1 Gammaproteobacteria bacterium | reverse complement strand
ACAAGGGCTTTAACATCATCATTTTTAGTTGCAGACTGAATGTTCTTAACAATTGTATCTGAGCCAGCAATACCATATGCAGCCTCACCAGTCATAATGGCGCCCTCAATATTTACTACAGCAATTTTATTGTCAAACTCTTCTTTCTCTTCATCAATTTCTGCAAGGTAGTCATAAATCGAAATGCTATCAGGAAAGGCGTATTTATCATTTTCACTATTAGGGAATTCTTCAAACATATATTGTTTAATTTCTTCTCTTGTGACTACTTTATCAACCAGTCCTAAATTTAGCGCGACCTGCGCTGCTTCAGGATTCTCTGTAAATAATTCCCATGCATTATCACCATAGTCCTGAATAGTTCCTGCTGAAAGCTGTCTGCCATCTTCCATCATATCTGTCATTTTTTTCCATAATGGATTTGCAAATTCATTCCAAGCAAGCTTAT
>CBFHRY010000111.1:0-544 GCA_965658385.1 Gammaproteobacteria bacterium | reverse complement strand
GTTGTAGTTAATTTGTAGATTTATACAAAAATCTAAAAATTAACTACAACGTTTTCACCTGCAGTGAAAACGTTGTAGTTAATTTTTAGATTTTTGTATAAATCTACGTAGTACTCTCTTTTTCTTGATAAACCAAATGCAGTTACTTGACCCATTTCATTAATTAAAACTTCATTTGCTTGAGAGCTTATTAAGTAGGAGCTGTTACTAAATGTTTCAGCATAAGCTATTACTCTTTTGCCACTCTCTCTAACATTTTTAACTGCTTCAGCTATTTTGAATGCAGATGCCCAGTACATTCCCAGTTCAGATACGTTTACGTATACAGCTAATAAATCTTTATCATCTGCTGCATGATTGAGAACATCTAATAAATCTTGAAGTTGGTGCTGTTCTGTAGATGTACCGCCTAGAACGTCTTCAATAGTAAATGAGTCTGTATTAATCACCTCAGTGTCTACTACAACCCCAATTGGCTTGAACCACAATACTTTATTTTCAGAAGTTATCTCCTCAGAGCTATCTCCAATGCTACCAACTATCC
>CBFHRY010000110.1:671-1028 GCA_965658385.1 Gammaproteobacteria bacterium | reverse complement strand
CAATTTCATTAAAGTGTAAAAGTATTTTTTTAGTTACAGATCCTGGAGTGGCTATAATAATTAAGTCAATTTCATTTTCATAAATTAAATTAAAGTCATCAAATATATTGATTTCTTTTTTAATAATGCCTTCATCCATAGCGATAGAAATTGGAGAAGAATTTTGATCAAATGCAAAAATATTTAATTCATGATTATTTGTATGCAAACTTTTAGCAATTGATCCTCCAATTAATCCCAGCCCAATAATTAAAATATTATTCATTTGTTAATGCTTTAATCTTTTCTAAAAAGTAATTATTTTCAGACTCAGTGCCAATCGTTACTCTTAAAAAATCAGGCATATCATATAATGAT
>CBFHRY010000110.1:0-661 GCA_965658385.1 Gammaproteobacteria bacterium | reverse complement strand
ATAACCTCTGCATCAAAGTTACCTTTAAATGATATAAAGTTTCCTTGAGATGGAATGCACTCAAAGCCCAAATTAGTAAGCTTATTAAATACTCTTGATCTCTCAGATTTATTTAGCTCGATACTTTTCATAATATGGTATTTATCATTTAAAGCATGGAAAGCAGCATCCTGGGCAAGAGAATTACTATTAAAAGGCTGACGAATTTTATTTAAAGTATTAATTAATTTACTTGCTCCAATTCCATACCCTATTCTTAGGCTTGCAAGACCCTGTATTTTTGAAAAAGTTTTTGTGATTAATAGATTGTCAAATTCCTTCAATAGTTCATTAGGTTTTACGTAATCATCAGCATCCACATACTCAAAATACGCTAAATCCAAGATTACCAAAACTGAAGATGATATTTCTCTCATCATATCAGTAAAATCAGTGTGGTTGTTGTATGTCCCTGTCGGGTTATTGGGGTTCGCAACAAAGCATACCCTGGTATTGTCTTTTATATAACTCGGAAAGCTTTTTAAATCGTGACCCCAGTCTACTGTTGGAACTTCTATAATTTCTGAACCGCACGCTTGGGTAACAATTTTGTAAACTGCAAATGCATGCTTTGACATTACGGCGCTAGCACCTTTATTTAAGAATGCTCTGGAGGCTAATT
>CBFHRY010000109.1:0-1039 GCA_965658385.1 Gammaproteobacteria bacterium | reverse complement strand
CAAAGAATTTAATATTCAGCTCTTAGTAATTGGTAAGCAAAAAGAGGGCGGTCATACATCAAGGCTAATTAAAAAGTTAAATTTAGAAAGAAACGTAGAATTTAAAACAAATTTAACACAAGATGATATTGCAAAAGAATACGCTCAGAGCTCTATTGCTGTAGTAAGTTCTTTATATGAAGGGTTTGGCTATCCAGTGATCGAAGCAATGAGTTGCTCAATACCACTTATTGCAGTTAAGACTTCATCAATACCAGAATTGGTTGGAGATTTTGCTCACTTGATTGATCCTCGCGATAGCGTTTTATTGGCTAATAAAATCAAAGAAGTTTTCGAAAATTATGATAAAAATTTAATTCTTGCAGAAAATGGTAGGAACCATATTGAGAAGCAGTTTAATTGGGAAAAGATATCCAAACAATATCAAGATGTAATTTATAAAAATATAAGGCGTCACAGAGAATGCTAACTTTTGATTTTAATCAATTTAATTTGAAAGATAAAAATGGAATAATGCTTGATATTGGCTGTGGTGAAGGTCGCCATGTTTTTGGAACCATGCAAAATTATAAGGACTTTTTTTGTATTGGTCTTGATATGGATGAGTCATCTCTATCTAAGGCTCAAGAAGGTTTTGAATTTTTTCAATCTATCTCAAATAAAGGCGCAATTTTCATCAAGGGTTCGGCATATGAACTTCCTTTTCCATCTAATTCTGTTGATCTAATAATTTGTTCAGAGGTTTTAGAGCATCTTAATGATTACAACAAAGCTCTAAGTGAAATTTATAGAGTTTTAAAACCCCATGGAAAGTTTTTTGCAAGTGTTCCATCTTTTTTTCCAGAAAAAATATGCTGGATGCTTTCAAAAGATTATCAAAATATGCCAGGAGGACATATTAGGATTTTTAAAAAGAAAGCTATCATAAATGAAATTGAGCAAACAGGCTTTTTATTTAAAAAATATGAAAGGTTTCACTCAATACACAGTCCTTATTGGTGGCTTAGATGCTTGTTTTGGAAGAGCCAAGATAATAATT
>CBFHRY010000108.1:0-1080 GCA_965658385.1 Gammaproteobacteria bacterium | reverse complement strand
CAATAATATTTATATTAGATAACTGTCTTACAGGTTTGGCCATAAGACCAGCAGCTGTAAAGAATGCAACAAAAGTTTCTGCGTCTAAACTTATACCAAGCTGAGAGCCGAGAGCAAAATAAGCCACAAGAGATAGTGATACAGATACAAGTATTTGAATGATAGGTGTAGCTAAATTTCCTGTTGCCTCGAGTTTTAAATTTTGGTTTTTATTAGATGAGTTTGCTTCTAAAAATCTTGTATTTTCATAATCTTGGGCATTAAACGACTTTATCTCTAAATGGCCATCAACTGCCTCAGATGCTATGTGAGTAACATCGCCCATGGCAGTTTGGATTCTTTTTGCTAATTTTTTTAGGCGCTTACCAGCAATATAAACAATTAGTGCTATTAAAGGAGCTGTAACTATAAGCAAGAGTGTTAATTTAAAATTAAGATATGACATGTACACAAAAAGACCAACAAGCAAGAAACCTTCTCTTACAAATGTTTTTACAGCACTGGATGCGGCAGCAGAAACTTGAGTTGTTGTAAATGTGATTCTATTTATAAGCTGGCCTGACTGATTAGAATCAAAATATGATTTAGGTAAGTCATGCAACTTCCTAAACAACTCTGCTCTGAGATCATGAACAATGCCAAAACCAACTCTTGACATAAAATAATTACCAACAAAAAAACCAAGCCCTCTTCCAAAAGCTATACCAATTAACGAGAGAGCTAAAAGTGTATGCAATCCCGTTTCTTCTTCATTGATAAATCCTATTATTCGTCTAATCCATTCAACAGCGGCAATGTCAGCAAATGCAAACACAATGAAACCAAGAACACTTATAAAGAAAGACCATTTATATCTAAAGGTATAGGATAAAAGTCTTTTAAAGCTGCCTTTATTATTATTCATAAGGTTATAGTTCTAATTTGTACTTGTGTATATCCATTCTTATTTAAAATATCCATAAGCTCAATTACCCATTGGTGATATGCATTCTCCTCAGCACTGAGTATAACTGTATCAAGGTTATTATCTAATCCAAATACAAGTTCATTCACTAAATCTTTATTAACTATAGGAGCCAT
>CBFHRY010000107.1:0-1113 GCA_965658385.1 Gammaproteobacteria bacterium | reverse complement strand
TTAGATTAGAGGATCATACCCAAAGGCTATTTGATACAGCAGAAAAAATAGACATTAAAATCCCATATACAAAAGCAGAACTTAACAACGTACAAAAAAAAATATTTGTTCAAAATAATTTAGAAGAAGGTTATATAAGGCCAATTGTATATCTTGGTGCTGAATCATTAGGCATTAGAGCACTTGATTTGTCTGTAAATGTTGCAGTGGCAGCTTGGGAGTGGCCTTCCTACATGGATCCAGAAGCAAAAAAGAAAGGTATTTCTATAGTCAGATCATCTCATGAGCAGTACTCAAACCCGCTTCATTCAAATAATAAGATTATTGGTACATATATAAATTCAACAATGGCTCTTCATGAGGCCCTAAGAAAAGGCGCTGATGAAGCTTTGCTAATGGACAAAAATGGATTTATTTCAGAAGGAAGTGGTGAAAATATATTTATAGTAAAAGATGGAGTTATTTGTACCCCTTTAACTGATCATTGTTTAAATGGTATTACTAGACAATCAGTAATTACAATCGCGCAGGATCAAGGGTTTGAGGTTATTGAAAAAAATTTAGAATATGTTGATTTGGTTGAGGCTGACGAGGCATTTTTTACTGGAACAGCTGTTGAAATTACACCAATCACTAAACTTGATGGTAAGAATATTAATTCTGGAAAGAGAGGCGAGACAACTCATCAACTACAATCTATATATGGGGATGTGATTACAGGCAAATCAGAAAAATACAATTCATGGCTATCTTATGCAGACCTCTCACGATTCGAAAAGTCTTAAAATTGCATTATTGAGTTATAGGTCAGCTCCTTATGGAGGAGGCCAAGGTATATATATTAAAGATATTTCTTTAGCTCTAGAATCTCTTGGTCATAAGGTTGATGTTATATCAGGAGAGCCTTATCCATTGCTTGAAGGTGATGTCAATTTAATCAAGCTGCCTGGCATGAATTTATTTGAAACTTTTCTTTTTAAAGATAGGTTAAGAAAATTTTTTAAAAATCCAAAAACTTTTGTCAATATATTTGAATTCTTATCTACTCTAGCTGGTGGATTTCCGGAGATGTATTCTTTTGGGAAAAGGGCTAATGAGTTTTTAAAAAAGAAC
>CBFHRY010000106.1:0-1214 GCA_965658385.1 Gammaproteobacteria bacterium | reverse complement strand
CATTTGGCTGGAGCGTTAGCTGCGCATACAACAAAGCCAGTTATTGGAATACCAATTGAATCTGGTGGAATGGGCGGCATTGACTCTTTACTGAGCACAGTAATGATGCCTCCAGGTGTTCCTGTTGCAACAGTAGCAGTAGGTAAAAGCGGTGCTAAAAATAGTGCAATTTTGGCCGTTCAAATTTTATCTACTGGAAGAGAGGATTTGGCTGCTAAATTAGTCGAATATAAAGAGAACATGAAGAATGAGGTTCTTGAAAAAAACGCCAAACTAAATTCTTAATTGGTTGATCAAAATCCACTCAATTTAGACCAATCAATTGAGTGGATTTCATCTGGGAAAATACTTGCCCATCCAACCGAGGGGGTTTGGGGTCTTGGTTGCGACGCATTAAATAAAGAGGCCTATTTAAACCTCTTCAAATTAAAAAAAAGAAGCTCAAACAAAAGCTTTATTTTGCTTGCAAGTTCAATTCAAATAGTAAAAAAATACTCAAATCCTTTAGACCTTAAAGATGAGATCTTTTTAAGTAATCATTGGCCAGGCCCAGCCACATTTCTAATAAAGTATAAAGAATCAATACCGGAGCATTTAAAAAACAACACTGGTAAGTTGGCATTTAGAGTAAGCAATCACTATCCCTTAAAAGCTCTATTTAAAAGATTTAATAGTGTAATGGTATCAACTTCTGCAAACATTTCAGGGAAAGAAATATTAAATAACGGACCAGAAATTATTAAAACTTTTGCCAACAACAACCATCTTGCATACTATGATGAAGAGCTTGGCAAGGAAGCCAAACCAACCACTATAATAGACTTACATACAAGAGAAATAATAAGGCCATAAATTGAAAAAACTTGAACAAAGATTCCTAAGTATTCAAAAAGAAATTTTTGGCGCTTATTCTAAACTCGAACTGTCTAAACAAACTGATATCATCAAGGACACATGGAAAAGACCTGAGGGTGGAGGGGGCACAACCTGCGTCATACAAAACGGAAATATTTTTGATAATTCTGCAGTAAATTTCTCTTCAATTTATGGGTCTAAATTACCAAAATCAGCGCTTGGAAATTCAAAAGTTAAATCAACCCGATATGGATTTCAAGCAATGGGCATATCAGTAATATGCCACCCTAAAAATCCAAATATTCCAACAAGCCATATGAACATAAGATTATTTTGTATTTTAAATAAAAATAAACAAA
>CBFHRY010000105.1:0-1218 GCA_965658385.1 Gammaproteobacteria bacterium | reverse complement strand
AGCTCAAAGAAAATGCTATTAATTTTAATAATGCGCTTAATCCGCTGACTTGGATATTTGATTTGTTAAGAGCTGCTGGTTCGCAAGAACTTGATCTTACACAATTTGGCATCAAGGCTCTTATTACCTACAACCCAAAAACTATTAAAGATGAAATTAATGATGAGCTACTAAAACTTTCAGAAGCTCATCATCAGAGATATTTTAAAAAAGCTTAATGCTAACCAAAGTCCTTTAGCATAGCTTTCAATTCTAACGAGTGTTGCTCTTCCTCACCTATAAGTCCTCTTGCATATTCTTCAAGATAAATAGATCTATCTGCAACATTACTTAAAAGTTTTTTATACAAACTCAATGCATGCAATTCATGACCAAGGCTTTCTTCCAGAATATCCTTGATGGAGTGCCTGTGAGTTTCATCAATTTTTGCTATTCGTTGACTTGGATGTCCATCTAAACCAACTATTAATTCACCAGCTTGTTGAGCATGCATTAACGATTCTGCAGCCTGCTCTTTAAGGAAGGTTACTATTGGCAATCTATAAGGCCCACTTACCATCATTGCTGAGTGAGTATACCTAACCACACCAGCAAGCTCGTACTCCATTATTTCATTTAAAATACCGCATACCAGCTTTGAATCAATCTCTTTCATTTCCACAATTGCCTCCATATTTAGTGAATTTAGAGACAATATATATGAATACTAAATATATGTAAAGTACTGATATTAGGCAATATTTTTAATGAAAATCGTTTCGATAACTATTCTCATTCAGCTTTATTTTAATTGAACTTTTGAACTATCTTAAAACGCCAAAATAAAAGAAATGCTATACAAGAATAGGCTATTTTGGCACATTGATATATCACAGGAGCGCTTGTGAATTTAGCCAACCAACCATAACCATGAGTTCTCTTCCATACATAAATAAATGCATCTACACCAATTAATTCATCCCCACTCTCAAATACGACATGAAGCTTTTTGAGATATTTATCACTCATATCACTGCAGTCTTCAAAGTTAAGATTTGATTTTTTTTTGTAATGCTTAATTTCATAATTACAAATAGAGCATTTTTCATTGAAGAGAATTTTTCCTTTATCCATAAAATTATTTTAGCAAACATTTATAGATCGACTATTTTAAAATTTTAGATTTGTGCCAAAATCATTAGATGGCTGATAAAAAAAATTTCTTTAAATATTTCAAAG
>CBFHRY010000104.1:0-1258 GCA_965658385.1 Gammaproteobacteria bacterium | reverse complement strand
AATACGGCTAGATAGACAACTTTATCCAATGTATCTTGAAATAAATTTATAGACATGGATGCAATAAAAGCTGTTAAAAGGTTCATACTTAGCCAAAATACCCTACTTTTTGCGGCTCTTCCTGGAGGTGCAAAAGTATCTTCTGCAACACCAGCCATGCCTAAAAAGTTTTGATCTGCATCCTCCAAAATTACATCAACAACATCATCAATAGTTATTCTTCCAAGAAGCTCTCCATTGTTATTAACAACTGCGGCTGATATGAGATTATTTCTTTCAAAGATGGTTGCAACATCTCTGTCTGACTCTGTTACAAGTATTGGATCTACTTTAGGTGAAATTAAATTTTCAATCCTCTCAGACACCTCTGATGTAATTATTTTATTTATTAAAATCTCCCCAAGATATTTATCATCCTTGGATACAACAAAAATTTTATCAGTATTTTCAGGTAATTCTTTTTGCTCTCTTAGATATCTGGTAACAACCTCAACAGTATGATCAGGCCTAACACTTAAGACATCGGTATTTAATAATCCCCCAGCGGTATCATCAGGGTAAACTAATCCTTCTTCAATTCTATTTCTGTCTCTCAAAGACATTTTTGAAAGTATAGATTGCATCCTCTCTTCTGGGAGATTCTGAAGAATATCTACAACTTCGTCTAACTCAAGCTCTTTGACAGCCTCTGATAATTCTTCATTTGAAATGCTTGAGACTAAGTCCTGCTGAATTTCTTCTCCAACATCAGCCAATACATCGCCTTCTTCACTTATTTCAAGCAGAGAAAACAATAACTTTCTTTGATCTGGTGGAGAAGATTCTAATACATGCGCTATTTCAGAATGAGGCATGTCCTTTAAGATTGTTTTTATTTGATCAAGTGAAAGCTCTTTATCTTTTACATCTAATATTTTTTGAAGATTATTAAGATCAATTGAACTCATATGACAAGTTTAACCTATTAAGTTTTAAGTTTATCTATTTCTTGAGGAGGGTATATTTAATTGTTTTCTGTATTTAGTAATTGTTCTTCTTGCCAATCCAAACCCTCGCAAATTTAACATTTGAACAATTTTTTGATCGCTAAGGGGTTTTTTTTCTTCATCAATAATTTTTTTTATCTCGTCCATGAGCTGGAGAGGAGTGACCATCCTGGTTTTAGAAACTGAAGATGCAAGAAATGATTTAAGGGGTATTATTCCCTTTGGAGTATCAATATATTTTGATTTGATAATTCGAGATATAGTGGATGGAT
>CBFHRY010000103.1:0-1354 GCA_965658385.1 Gammaproteobacteria bacterium | reverse complement strand
ATAGCTTACACACATAATCTTTCTAAATCATTTATTTATAAAGGGTATGCATATGGCACATCCTGGTCGATAACAACATTGAACTATTTAAATGATGTTCATAAATCAAACATAAAAGATATCATCAACAAAATTGATTATGTTGCTTCTAACTATAAAGATGATTCAGAAATCGCAATAATTAATAAAAACAATTCAAATTCAGAATTAGAAATATCTGATGATTTGTTTAATATCCTTTCATTGGCATATGAAGTAGAAAAATTATCAAACAATGCATACAATATAAAGCTTGGAAAGATATCAAGCAACCTTGGATTTGCACCAGATTTTAATAATAAATTAGATTCAAAAATCGATCCAGAATCTTCATATATGCTCATAGATAAGAATACCTTAATTAAACAAGGTGATTTTTGGTTTGATCTATCTTCTATAGCTAAAGGTTATGCCGTTGATATGATAGTGAAATATCTTGAAGAAAATAATTACAAAGATTTCATAGTTGAAATTGGAGGAGAGTTAACGTTAAGTGGTTCAAATTATGACAAAAGCTGGACAATAGCAATCCAAGATCCTCTTGCATTAAATAATAAACCAGCATATTTAATTTCTCCAAAAAATATAAATAAGATTTCTGTAGCAACATCTGGAGAATATAGAAATTTTAATTTTGATGGTGCTGATAAAATAACGCACACAATTAATCCAATTAACGGCAAATCAATAAACAATGATGCTTTATCTGTTACTGTATTAAGTACTGTATCATCAGCTCATGCAGATGCATTTGCTACAGCCTTTAATGTCTTAAGTATTAGTGAAAGCCTTGAATTAGCTAATAATGAAAATATAGCACTGATGCTGATTATAGATGGCGTTAATGGTCAAAATGACTTTATATTTTCAAATAAATGGTATGATCTAACTCAATGAATACACTTTTAGTAACTTTTATAATAATGGCCTTATCATTTGTAGGTCTAGCTCTAGGTTTAATTTTAAGAAATCAACCTATTAAGGGTTCATGCGGGGGCATGGCGAACCTTGAATCAGGTTCACCATGTCAGATCTGTGGGAGAACAGATCCAAGTAACTGTGATAAATAATTAGAATTGGTTCATGGTATTATCTTCACCGGAGGCCTTTAACGCTGCTTCACCAGCAAAGTATTCTTTGTGATCATCACCCATATCTGAACCTGCCATATTTTGATGTTTAACACAGGCTATGCCTTGCCTAATTTCCTTTCTTTGCACACCCTTAACATAACCAAGCATTGCTTGATCACCAAAATACTCTTTGGCTAAATTATCTGTTGAAAGGGCAGCTGTATGATATGTGGGCAATGTAA
>CBFHRY010000102.1:0-1363 GCA_965658385.1 Gammaproteobacteria bacterium | reverse complement strand
CTTCAATATCTAATTGATCAAAATTAAAAGCAAAAACATTTATATCACTATTTTGATTTGAAAATTCCACCAACTCAGGCATTTCTTTTAGGCATGGAGGACACCAATCAGCCCAATAATTTATAACAACCCATGAGCCATCAAGTTTATTTAATGAGGTGTTATCGCCATTGTAGACCTGTATATCATTTTTTTGACATCCAATAAGACACAAAAAACATGTAAAATAGATAAATAATTTTTTCATTTGTAATATTTTAAACCAAACTTTAAATATGGATAAGAACTTTTTATTAATACTTTTTTACTCTGCTTCAGGTTCAGTTAAAAATTTAGCACATGCAATTGCAGATGGTGCAGAGGAAACTGGGCTGAATACTAAAATTAGAACAGTTCCAAGAGTTTCAAGTAAATCTGAACAAACTGAGCCGGTTATACCTGAGGAAAATGAAATATATTGCACAAAGGAAGATCTTATAGATTGCGCCGGAATGGCAATCGGTTCGCCAACTCGCTTTGGCTCTATTGCATCGCCGCTTAAATATTTTCTTGATTCAACTGGAGATATTTGGTCAAACAATACATTGAATGGGAGGCCTGGTCTTGCATTTACTTCAACAGGGTCTATGCATGGTGGTCAAGAAATTACATTGTTTAATATTATTACCTTTATGCTCCATCATGGCATGCTGGTCTCTGGATCACCCTACTCCATCCAAGAATTACACAATACAAAGTCGGGCGGAACTCCATATGGCCCAACACATGTTGAGAGCTTCAATAATTCATCCAACCTCACTCCTGAAGAATACGTTATTGCTAAATCATCAGGGATGCGACTTGCAGAATTAATTAATAAACTGTCAGTAAGTGATAAGTAAAAAAAAATATACAGTCGTTACAGTTAGTCTTGCAGTTATATTGCTTAGTATTAAGTTTTTAATTTTTTTACAAGGCAGAATAGATTTTATTACTCTTGTTGTTTGGAGTCTTCCGATATCATTATTTCTATTTTATTCGATTAAAAAATCCATAAAGGCTTATCAGATATTTTGTTTCATCCTACTTATATACTTTTTATTTGCCTCATTAAGGGTATTTGGTATGAAAACTTTCTATCTAGACGTCTTTGAAATAATTATGATTATTTTGCTATTTACGCATTGCTTGTTTGGACCCAAATATCTTAAATATGTAAAGTAAGCTTTACATTAAAGATTGCCTCATTTAATATAGCACCTTAAATTGCTATAGAGCATTTCTTACAATTCAATTCAGAGGTAAAGATGGATACAAATAAAAAATCAATATGGAAACAAGCAGATGACTTCCTTTCGATGACGAGGAAAATACTTGTTAATGG
>CBFHRY010000101.1:0-1374 GCA_965658385.1 Gammaproteobacteria bacterium | reverse complement strand
CACAGATTCAGCAACTTTGTCATCAACAGCCTTTGATCCAATTTTTAGAGATACAACCGCATTTGGATGAACAAGCCTCATTATATTAATCTTAGCGTGGTTTATCATAATCAAAACCCTCCAAGACTTAATGCCACCACCAACAGATCCAGAGCATGCCCCTATAAAAGCACCAATAAGCAATAAAAAAGTTATAGACGTAGGCCAAGAAGAATAGTCTGTGCTAACAAACCCTGTTGTTGTAACTATAGAGACAGATTGAAATAAAATTTCTCTAAATGAGCCCCCATCAAAACCAACTATAATTGATAAAAGTAAAGACAAACTAATAACAATAGACAATATAGAGACAAAAAACCTCAACTCAGAGTCATGGAAATACTTAAGAGGCTTCTTCTTATATACAGCAAAATAATGAAGGGCATAACTGAGAGCTGATAAAAGCATAAAAACCATACATATGACCTCTATTGATATGCTATTAAAGTAACCGATGCTTTCGTCATGAGTTGAAAAACCACCAATAGAAACAGTGCTTAAGCTATGAGATATGGCATCAAAAGCGCTCATACCAAAAGCAAAATAAAGCAAGGCACAAACAACTGTTAAGCCCAGATAAATAAGCCACAAAGCTTGAGCTGTTTCCTTAATTCTCGGAGTAAGCTTCTGGTCACTCAAAGCTCCAGGAATTTCGGTTTTATAGAGTTGGCCACCACCTATACCAAGCAAGGGCATTACAGCAATAGCCAATACTATTAAACCCATGCCACCCATCCATTGAAGTAACTGCCTATAAAATAATACTGACTCAGGCATATTATTAAGGCCTGAAATCACTGTTGCCCCCGTTGTAGTTATTCCAGACATAGACTCAAAAAACGAATCAACAAATGACATTCCATATAAATAGAAAGGCATAGATCCAACCAATGACAAGACAATCCAAAATAAAGTGATTATTACAAAACCCTCTTTAACCCCCATCTCTTCTTTGCTTTTCTTGGTTAATTGCCATGCGATGATGGAGGGTATAAAAATAAGCAAGAAAGTTGTAATAAATATATTGCTAGAACCGTCATCAAATATGAAGGAAACCACCAAAGGCACTAATAAAGACAATGAAAAAAAAGCAACAAGAATGCTAAATAAATTAATTATTGATTTTACAGCCATCAGCTTTCTTTAAAAAACTTCTCAATTTCTTCCATTAGGTTTTTATCTTCTAAGAAAAATATTAAATGGTCGTTTAGTGCAAGTTTTGCGCTCTTGTTAGGCATTATGACGTCACCATGCCTAACTATTGCTGCTATAGAGGCTCCCTCAGGCATTGGGATATCATCAATAGACTTACCAAATAGATGAGACGTGTGCTCA
>CBFHRY010000100.1:0-1389 GCA_965658385.1 Gammaproteobacteria bacterium | reverse complement strand
AATGTCTTCCACCCCAATCTGGCAACTCCTCTTTACCATAACCAGTCTTAAGTGAAGAGACAGAGATATTTAATTCATTTGCGGTGGTAGTTATTAAATTCACTAAATTGTCTAAACTAGGATTGTCTAATGAAAGTGCGATAACACTTCCTCTAGATAGTAGTTTATTAGATAAATTAATTTCTTTATCTACTATTCTTAGTTTTACTCCTTGCTCCATCAATCTTGCAGCAAATGCCACTGATGAATCATCTTCACCCTCAACTGCCCACATAATGGCATTACTATCAACATCAATATCTACAGGGGAGGGTGTCCATGAAATTAAATTTTTATTTAGATGCATTGGAACAGTTAAAGCATCTAATCCATACATCATCGTAAAATTAAAAGCAGTGGTGTCATACATTATTGAAGAACCATTTTTTAACGTAGCTTGTCGTTCTTTCATAAGAACTTCATCATCAATCTCAGCATCAAATTCTAATATTGCTGATATTAATGGTGCTTCAGGCTGCCTATTTGGAATAATCATACTTCCAACTGGTATTACAAATGAATTTAATACATCACCTGTTTGCTTTAAAGCTCCCTCAACTATAATTTCTTTAGTATTTTGATATATCTCAATATCTTGTGCTTTTAGTTTGGCAGCAAGAGTATTTATTCTTTTAGTATTTTTTGTAGGAAGTATTACAAAGGATTTATTGGCCCATTTACTGGTATTAGAAATATTTAATTTTCTGCCTTCCCAAAAATCTTTATACATTGCATCACTATTTTTTTGCAGAGTTTTTAGGTTAACCAAAGAGCTAATAAATTGATGATGCACAGATTCTTTGTAAGATTGTATAGTTCCCTCTGGTCTTTTAACTCCATCTTCTGCCATACGCGATTGTTCATACAAAATTCCTAATGTACCTCTGAAATTTACGTAAAAAGAATAGCCAGGATACAAGTCTTCATGCCATTCACCTGTATAAAAACGCCAGTTTCTTTTATCAAATTCAGAACCTTGGTCTTGAGCAAAAATATTACCCCATTTCAGTAAACTAGAATGCATATTTTTATTAACAGGTTCTCTAGCAGGGCCGGTCATAAATGTATCTTGCGCACCCATTTCATGAGCATCAACAAGAATCTGAGGGCTCCACTGATTTATTAATGCTACTCTTCCTTGTGTTTCTGGTTGAGTAAGGTAAAACCAATCTCTATTTAGATCAAAATAATAATGATTTGTTCTTCCATATGGCCAATCACCTGTATGAAGTAGAGATTGATCATCATAATTTGGAGCTGTTCCGCGATATTGTTCAAGAGATTTAGCGAATCTATCTCTTCCATCTGGGTTCATCATAGGGTCAACAATAATTACCATATCAGATAGCA
>CBFHRY010000099.1:0-1442 GCA_965658385.1 Gammaproteobacteria bacterium | reverse complement strand
CTCAGAAGAATAAAGAGCTTATTAGAGATATGATTAAACTGGCAAACTTAACTAGATCAGGTTTTGTTAATGGAGATATTTCTACAATTATGTCGCCTAGAACTGTAATTTCATGGGCCGAAAATTATTCTATTTTTGGTGATATAAGCAAATCATTTGAATTAAGTTTTTTTAATAAATGTGATGATACGGAAAAACCTATAATTTCAGAATATTTTCAAAGATGCTTTGACGAGGATCTTCTTAATAAAATTTCTGATTAAACAAATTAATGAAATGGTTGAAAAGAAGAGAATCGTTGCATGAAGCAAGCGTTTCTTCTTTAAAAGCTATTTCTCAACAAAAAGATATTTCTTCTAAGATTGGGGCGCCATTAAGACCTCCTAGTAAAAATCTGGCTCAAATTTCTCCTGTACCTAGGTCATCTAAAAATCTAGATATTTGGAGAGCGGAGTCAGACTTCCAAGCGTTTTGGATGAAGTATCATTCTAATAAAATTATAAAAAAAAATGTTAATCCTATAGCTCAAGACATTATAGATGAGCTAGAAATATCTAGAGTGGAAATTCTTGGAGGAAGAGAGTTAAAAGGCGCTCAAAAAAATATATCAAAATATTACAGCAAGATATCTGAAGATATTTTTGATTTTAAAGAGGCTACGCCATTAATTTTTAATTTATGGTTAAAGGATATTTCTGATAATGAGGTTAGCAGTAGATCAAAGGACTTTATTAACGATTTAAAAAATGAATATGGCTTAAGTGCTTTTGAAAACTTAAGAAATGAGTTTTTGAATTCACTTGATGATCAAGGTTTGTTTTATACAACAAGCATAAAACTATTAGAGCTAACAAACTTAATACAAATAGGCTCATCAGATGATAGTAATCCAGAAGACGTTTCAGAATCTGAAAATTCGAATGAGGATAATGAAATTAATGTTGAAAAGGAAGATTTAACTGAAGATAATAATTCTTCCCAGGCTGATAGCCTTGATCTTGAGGTTGATATAGACGAGCTTGATCAAGAAACTGTCCAGACCTCCTCTGAAGGCTCAATTGAAGAGGAAATTGAGCTAGGTAAAATAGAGCAGCCTGAATTTGCTGATAATAAAAATCTATCCTATAAAGCCTTTACTCGAAAATACGATGAAATAATTGATGCTAAAGATTTAGTAACTGCAGAAGAAGCTCTAAGGCTTCGATCTCAACTTGATAATTTAATAAAGCCACATCTTACAACTATAGGAAAACTTGCAAATAGACTACAGAGATTATTATTGGCACAACAAAACACCAGCTGGAATTTTAATTTAGATGAAGGCAGTTTAGACACATCAAGATTACATAGAGTTATTGCTGAACCAGGCCATCCCCTTAGCTATAAACAAGAAACTGAAAATAAATTCAAAGATACTGTCATAACTTTATTAATAGATAACT
>CBFHRY010000098.1:0-1460 GCA_965658385.1 Gammaproteobacteria bacterium | reverse complement strand
TATTAAAAGCAAAATAGATGCCCGAAATTGTCCACAACAATAATTGTATTGAAACTAGCAGGCTTATATATTTGTGAAATTTTCTTAAAGTCATAAATTATTATAACAATTCTTAATGATGCGTTAGAGGATGATGTAAATTTTGACAATAAAGTTGATGAGCTTGTTAAAGCTTTAAAAAGATAGAAAGAAAATAACGAAATAACAGCGAAAAAATATTATCTATAAATCAAGAAGAAGTTTAACTTAGCCTGTTCTTCCAAAAATATAATTTTTAGTTAACTCGTGCTGAGGATCCTCAAATATTTTTTTCGTGTCTCCAACTTCAATTAAATTACCCAAATGAAAGTATGCTGCTCTCTGCGAGACCCTTGCTGCCTGACTCATTGAATGAGTAACCATGACTATTGCATAATTTTCTTTAAGCTCATTTATTAGTCCTTCTATTCTTTCGGTTGCAATAGGATCTAATGCGGAACATGGCTCATCCATTAATATTACGTCAGGCTTAATCGCAATCGCTCTAGCTATGCACAATCTCTGTTGTTGACCGCCTGAAAGTGATGTACCCGGAGAATGAATTCTATCTTTTACTTCTTCTAGCAATCCTGCTCTATCTAAGGATAACTCAACCAACTCATCTAACTCTTTTTTAGATGCTGTTATTCCATGGATCTTGGGCCCATAAGCAACATTTATATCTAGGTTTGTAAAAATAAAATACATTGTTTAGGATTGATTAATGGCTTACTTAATTGGCGTGCTTATAGTTCTAGTAGTAATATTCGGACCGTCTTTGTGGGTAAAGTTTGTTATGAATAGGTATTCATCGCAGCTAGATGAGATTTCTGGTACCGGAGGCGAGCTCGCAAAGCATTTAATTGAGCGATTTTCTTTGAACTGCGTCGAGGTAGAGATTACTGAGCTGGGGGATCATTATGACCCAATTGAGAAAAAAGTTAGGCTTATGCGAGAGCATTATGAATCTAAATCACTAACTGCAATAGCAATTGCAGCCCATGAGGTTGGGCATGCAATTCAAGATCAGCAAGGTGATAAACGTCTAGCTACTAGAACCAAGATGATCCCTATTGCCAATCAAGTAGCGCGTTTGAGCGTTGCTATTATTTCTTTATCTCCAATAATAGGTATTATCACGCGTCATCCAATGCCATTTTCTGTATTGCTGTTCTTAGGCTTATCTGGTTTTTTTGCTCGCATGGTAATTCATGCGGTGACTCTACCGATTGAATTTGATGCAAGTTTTTCAAAAGCGCTGCCTATATTAAGAGAAGGCAACTATATATCGCAATCTAATGAAAAAGCTGTAAGTCGTATTCTCAATGCAGCAGCTCTTACTTATGTTTCTGCTGCGTTAGCTGATATTTTAAATCTTGGTAGATGGCTGATTATATTATCAAGGCGATAAATAAAGCAGTCTAAGGGTTAAATAAAAATGA
>CBFHRY010000097.1:0-1527 GCA_965658385.1 Gammaproteobacteria bacterium | reverse complement strand
CGAAGATGCATCTGATAAAGGTTATACATTGGCACAAAAAATGGTTGGAAAGGCTTGTGGTGTTGAAGGTATTAGACCTGGAACATACTGTGAACCAAGAATGAGTACTGTTGGATCTCAAGATACAACAGGACCAATGACTAGAGATGAATTAAAAGAACTTGCATGCCTTGGATTCTCAGCTGATCTAGTAATGCAGTCATTCTGTCATACAGCCGCATACCCAAAACCAGTTGATATTGAAACTCAACATAACTTACCTGACTTTATTATGAATAGAGGCGGAGTTTCTTTAAGACCAGGTGATGGAATTATCCACTCTTGGTTAAACAGAATGCTTCTTCCTGATGGCGTTGGAACAGGCGGTGATAGTCATACTAGATTCCCGATTGGAATCAGCTTCCCTGCTGGTTCTGGTCTTGTTGCTTTCGCTGCAACTCTTGGGGTAATGCCCCTAGATATGCCTGAATCAGTTTTAGTTAGATTTAAAGGCGAGATGCAGCCAGGTATTACGTTAAGAGATCTTGTTAATGCAATTCCTTATGCTGCTATTCAAAAAGGATTACTTACTGTAGCTAAAGAAGGTAAGAAAAATGTTTTCTCTGGTCGTTGTTTGGAAATTGAAGGTTTGCCTGATATGAAAGTTGAACAAGCATTTGAGCTGTCTGACGCTTCAGCAGAAAGATCTGCATCGGGCTGTACAGTAAGACTAAATAAAGAACCAATAATTGAATACCTTAAATCTAATATTGTTATGCTTAGATGGATGATTGCCAGTGGTTACGGTGATGCAAAAACACTTGAAAGAAGAGCTCAGGCTATGGAGGAGTGGATAGAAAATCCAGAATTGTTAGAGCCAGATGAAAATGCAGAATATGCTGAGATTATTGAAATTGATCTTAATGAAATCACTGAACCATTGCTTGCTTGTCCAAATGATCCTGATGATATTAAACCTCTTTCAGAAGTTGCAAATACCGACATTCAAGAGGTGTTTATTGGATCATGTATGACTAACATTGGACACTTCAGAGCAGCTGGAACCTTATTAAATAAATACAATGGAACCAAAGCAAGACTTTGGGTTGTGCCTCCAACTAAAATGGATGAAAAACAATTGATGGAAGAAGGTATTTATAATGTTTTCGGTACTTCAGGAGCAAGGACTGAGCTTCCTGGATGTTCTTTATGTATGGGAAACCAAGCTAGAGTGCTTGCAAATTCAACTGTTGTATCAACATCGACTAGAAACTTTCCAAACAGATTGGGAGATGGAGCTGATGTGTTTCTTGCCTCAGCAGAGCTTGCAGCAATTTCATCTGTTATAGGCAGATTACCAACACCTGATGAGTATCAAAAATATATGGAAGATATAAATCCTCTATCTGATGAAATTTATAGGTATTTAAACTTTAATGAGATTGATACTTATGTTGAGAGTGCAAACTCAGCAGATATTCCAACAATTAATATTGTTAACCCTAGCTAGCTGATTTCTCTCTTTGCATTTTGAGCTCATCCTGTCTG
>CBFHRY010000096.1:0-1662 GCA_965658385.1 Gammaproteobacteria bacterium | reverse complement strand
TAAATTTTTTAACACCTGAGTATTTTTCAAGCTTTTTATCTGTAATGGTTGTAGATTTACTTAGCGGAGTTTTATTAATCAATCTTTCTTTAACTACTTTTCTTAATATCTTTGCAATCTGTCTCTCAAGGCCTCTTACACCCGCTTCTCTTGTGTAATATCTAATTAAAGATAGAAGTACTTCTTTTTTTAACTTTACCTCCTTCTTATTAAGACCATTTCTTTCAATCTGCTTAGGCAGTAAATACTTTTCTGCAATATTAAGTTTTTCATCCTCTATATATCCTGGGATTCTGATAATCTCCATCCTATCTAATAATGGAGTTGGAATATTTAGACTATTAGCAGTACATACAAACATTACTTCAGAGAGATCATAGTCAACCTCAAGGTAATGATCACTAAAAGTTGAATTTTGTTCAGGGTCTAGAACTTCTAAAAGTGCTGAAGCAGGATCGCCTCTGTGATCCATACCAATTTTATCAATCTCATCCAATAAAAATAATGGGTTTTTTACTCCAACTTTTGAAAGCTTTTGAATAATTTTTCCTGGCATTGATCCAATGTATGTTCTTCTGTGCCCTCTTATTTCAGACTCATCTCTAACACCGCCAAGTGACATCCTCACATACTTTCTATTGGTTGCACGTGCAATTGACTCACCTAATGATGTCTTTCCAACTCCTGGAGGCCCAACAAGACATAAAACTGGAGCTTTCATTGTTTTTACTCTTTTTTGAACAGCGAGATACTCTATTATTCTTTCTTTTACCTCATCCAATCCATAATGATCTTCTTCCAAAATTGATAAAGACTTTTCAATATCGTTTTTAATTGATGATTTTTTCTTCCATGGCACTTCAACCAAGCAGTCTAAATAAGATCTAACAACAGACGCTTCTGCAGATGATGGAGCCATATGTTTGAATTTTGATAATTCACTCTTTGCTTTTTTCAAAGCTTCTTTAGGCATTCCTGCGGAATTAATCTTTTTTTCAAGCTCATCTAACTCATCCCCTTCATCCCCGATTTCACCTAATTCTTTTTGAGCTGCTTTAATTTGTTCATTTAGATAGTACTCTCTTTGAGATTTTTCCATTTGCTTTTTAACTCTTTCACGAATTTTTTTCTCAACATCAACAACATCAAGTTGAGATTCTATAAATGTAAGAATTTTTTCAGCACGATTTTTTAAATCAGCAGTTTCAAGTATGTGTTGTTTCTTTTCAGTATCTATAGGCAGGTGACCTGTAATTGTATCAATGAGCTTGGAAAGATCATCAAGGGAGTCAACAGTAGAGACTATTTCAGGGGGGATACGTTTAGTAACATTAATATAATCCTCAAATTTTGCTTTGATAAATCTGACCAAATTAGATGCATCAGCTTCTTGCAGTTGAACATCATCAAGCACTTTAACGGTTACAGATAGATATGTATCTTTATCAGCAAGCTTCTCGATCTCACATCTCTTGTGTCCTTCAACAAGAACTTTCATGGTTCCATCTGGGAGCTTAATTAATTGAAGAAGATTACTGATGGTTGCATTTTTATAAATGTCATTAAAACCAGGTTCCTCAATTGATTGATCGATTTGGCTAACTAGAACTAATTTCTTATTAGCAGCCATAGCTACATTTAAAGCTTCAATGGATTTTTTTC
>CBFHRY010000095.1:0-1697 GCA_965658385.1 Gammaproteobacteria bacterium | reverse complement strand
ACTAAATAAGTTAAACTTTGAGGTCCATGCTCTTACAGGCAAAGCTTCTGAAAATAATGTACTAACAGAAATGGGAGCAAAAGAAATTATTGATAGAAATGCTTTTATGGAATCAGGTATCAGGCCACTAGACAAAGCCGTTTATGCAGGTGGGATTGATACAGTTGGAGGTGATGTTTTATCCAAAATGTTATCCATGATAAATAATGGAGGAGCTCTATCTTGTTGTGGTAATGTTGCAGGTGCAAAATTTACATCATCAGTTTTTCCTTTTATTTTACGTGGCGTATCATTGTTTGGTATTGATTCAGCTGAGTCAGATATTGAATTAAAAAAAGAATTATGGGGATTATTATCCTCTGATTGGTTTGTTTCATTAAGCAAACAATCTAGGATTGTTGAATTAAAAGATATAGAGCCTGAAATCTCTAGAATCTTGGAAGGAAAGCAAATAGGTAGAGTTGTTATTAAACATGGAGAATGAATATGAGTGATGATTTTGAAAAATATTATGAGAACAAAGAAGCTAATGATGATAGTAAATCAGATGCAAAAGTAATTACTTTTTTAATTATAGTACTGGTTATAGCTGCTACGTTCTGGGTTGCAAATCAATAAATTATTGCGCACCCATTCTCATTGCAGAATCTAATCTGATTGTTTCTCCATTGAGATAACTATTCTCTACTATATGGCCAGCTAACTGACCAAACTCTTTTGTTTTACCAAACCTATGAGGGAATTGCGTAGTTTCCAATAAGGCTTTTTTATTTTCTTCTTTTGCTAAACTCATTAATGGTGTATCAAAAATTCCTGGAGCAATTGTACATACTCTAATACCATGTCTTGCTAAGTCTCTAGCTGCAGTCAAGGTTAAACCAATAACCCCTGCTTTAGATGCACTATATGCACTTTGACCAATTTGACCTTCATACCCTGCTATTGAAGCAGTATTTATAATCACTCCTTTCTCTCCCTCTTGATCAGGATCATTCTCATCAATTAGTTCTGCACATAATCTCATTACATTAAAGGTACCTACAAGATTAAGGTCAATAATAAATTTAAATATATCCAGGGGATGTGGGCCTTTTTTTCCAAGAATTCTTGCTCCATATCCAGTACCAGCACAATTAACAACAAAATTTAATTTACCGAATGTATTTTTTATTGTTTTTACTGTTTCTATTACTGATTCCTCTTCCATAACATTGGTTTTAATATAAGAAACATTATCAGCACCAAGTAAATCAATAACTTCTGCAGCTTTTTCATCATTAATATCCAAAATTGCTACCTTTGCTCCATTGGATACGAAGTGCTCTACAGCTGCCCTTCCTAATCCAGATGCGCCACCGGTTACTGCCGCTACATTATTATTTATTTCCATATCAAACCTCAGTTTTATTAATTAAATCATTATATATAAATATCAAATTGATGAAATCATTAGTTTTGGCATAAAAGTTGCATTATGTATAAGTGAACATTAATTATTTTCATATTAAGGAGTAAAAAATGAAAAAATTATTATTACTTGTAGGTCTAATTTCATTACCTACTTTCGCTAGTGTTAGTGCAAATGTTAGTTTTGCATCTGACTATATTTGGAGAGGAATGACTCAATCTGATGGTCCAGCTATTCAAGGTGGTTTTGACTATGAGGCTGAAAGTGGTTTCTATGCTGGTATTTGGGG
>CBFHRY010000094.1:0-1717 GCA_965658385.1 Gammaproteobacteria bacterium | reverse complement strand
GCATCATAATAAAAGTTTCATTAATTCTATGCAAAAAATTAATGATCAAGGAATCCCAAGTGTCTCACTCTTTATATCTGGTAGACCATTAGTAGTAAACCAAGAATTAAATCTATCAGATGCATTTGTTCAACTATGGCTTCCTGGAACTGCCGTTGAGGGCATTGGAGATGTCATTTTTACAAATATAGATAACAAATTAGAGCATGATTTTGTTGGTAAGCTATCTTACTCATGGCCAAAGCTTTCCACTCAGGCGGATTTAAATTTTAGAGATAACAACTACGATCCTCTTTTTGAATATGGTTATGGACTTAGTTACAAAGATGATATTTTTATAGCCAGCTTGCCGGAGGAAGACAAATCATCAAAACTTGATGAAATCACCATATTTGTTGGATCAGCTTATCCATCTTACGGCGAAACTGTTTCTTATTTTAGCTCTGAAAAAAACGAACGTGTGTACGATGGTATCAATAGTGATATTTATATTGATAAAAATTCTGGCTTCAACATTACAAAATTTGATTTCAAGAAACAAGACGATGCTAAATTAATTAATTTTGGTTCAAAGGATACATACAAAACTTGGTTTATAGGTAGTGGTTCAAGCGAAGATATCTCATACATGAAAAGTGGATCTGTTCAATTGATATTAAGGCCGAAAACAATATCATCTGAAAAGATTACCCTAGATTTTGGTTGCTATAAAACTCAGGAACAAATTAAAAATTCTGGTTCTTCTGTTTGTTACAAATCTATAGATTTAACGACAATGCTTAAAGATAACTTTGATAATAATTGGAAAGAAATTAATATTCCTATTCAATGTTTAATGAGCTCGGATTTTGAAGCTTCAAATTTAACATTGCGCTCTCAATTAAGTACAACAGGAGATTGGGAAATAGAACTCCATTCTATTAAATTTATTAACAATCAAGGATATAATTCCTGCTCAGCGACTATCAGCAATTATGAATAAAATACTTTTACTAGATCTAGGTGGAACTAATCTAAGATATGCTCTTTCTGAAGAAGGATCTGCTGAGGTTAGAGATACTAAGAAGATTGCTTTAGATACTATTTCGAATTTTGATGATTTTATTGAAGATCTTGTTAAAAAATTCAATATACATAGCATGATTATTTCTGCTGCAGGACCAAAGGTTAATGGGGTTATTTCAATGACCAATAGAGATCTTGTTATTGATGAGCAGGCCTTAAAAGTTAAATTTAATCTTCACAAGTGTTTTTTACTTAATGATTGGGAGTCTATTGGGTATAGTCTTTCAAATATTCAAGATGTTGAGATTGAGCTCATTAAAAAAGGCAATCCATTTAATAGCAACACTTTTTTTATTGGACCTGGCACAGGGCTTGGTGCAGCGCTTAAAGTTCAAGATGGTCAAGTTATACCAACAGAAATTGGCAATACAACTGGTCTTACAAGGTCTCTTCTTAATAATTATTTAATTGATGACAGTCCTAGTAAATTTGTAACACTTGAAGATGTTGTTTCAGGTTCGGCTATATCATCAATATATGAATACAAAACAGGAAATTCAATAACTTCAGAAGAAGTAGTTAAGCTCTTAAAAGAGGGTGACAAGGATGCGGAAAGTGTGATTGCTGGGTTTACCAAATCTCTTGCTGAAGTTATCTCAGATATGGCACTCACCTTCATTTCTGGGAATGGTGTATACATTGCAGGCGGTCT
>CBFHRY010000093.1:0-1731 GCA_965658385.1 Gammaproteobacteria bacterium | reverse complement strand
TATGATTGTGCAGTTGCATACACAGATTTTTCCGATGATGGATACGGCGCCGATGAAGACGCATTAGTATTCTCAGTATCTGCTAGTCTCTAATATTCATAACCCCCTATTATTATGAAATTAGTAACAGCAATAATAAAACCTTTCAAACTTCAGGAAGTTAGAGAGGCCCTTGTGAATGCAGGCATTCAGGGTCTAACTATTTCTGAAGTGAAAGGTTACGGAAGGCAAAAAGGCCATACAGAAATGTATAGAGGCGCTGAGTATGCAGTTGATACATTACCAAAAATTAAATTAGAAGTTTTAGCAAAAGATGATGAAGTAGCTTTAATAACTGAAACTATTTCTACTTCTGCTCAGACTGGAAAAATTGGTGATGGAAAAATATTTGTTTCATCTCTTGATGAAGTAATCAGAATTAGAACCGGCGAAACCGGTTCTGAAGCAATATAAGGAGTAAATAATGGAAATTGCATTCGCATTAGATACATTTTATGCCGTAATGGCTGGAGCTCTTGTCATGTTTATGGCTGCTGGTTTTACCATGCTTGAAGCAGGACTTGTTCAAAAGAAAGATGTATCTGAAATCGTAACGAAAAATATAGGTCTATATTCTATAGCTTGTATTATGTACTTAGTATGTGGGTTTGTTTTAATGTACCCAAGTGATGCTTTACTTGATGGGATAATTCCTTCAATAGGAACATCTTTAGGACTATCAACATCATTACCCAATGAAGAAATTGGTATTCCTTATGGAATGGATTACTCTCAACAAGCAGATTTTTTCTTTCAGGTGGTCTTTGTAGCAACTGCTATGTCAATTGTTTCAGGAGCTGTCGCTGGTAGAATGAAGTTAGTACCTTTCTTCTTATTTGCTGTTGTCCTAACAGGTTTCATCTATCCTATCCAAGGATATTGGAACTGGGGTGGTGGTTTCTTAAGTGAACTAGGTTACTCAGATTACGCAGGTTCAGGTACAGTGCATTTATGTGGTGCTGCTGCAGCTTTAGCGGTAGCTTTAGTTTTAGGACCTAGAAAAGGCAAATATGCTGATGATGGATCATCTCTACCAATGCCAGGATCAAATATACCAATGGCTGCATTAGGTGTATGGATATTATGGTTAGGTTGGTTTGGATTTAATGGTGGTTCAGAGCTTATAGTAAGTACAGAAGCTTCAGCAATTGCTGTTAGTCAAGTTTTCCTTAATACAAACATGGCTGCATCAGGTGGTGTTGTTGCCGCAATTCTTATTAGTTTAATCAGAACAGGTAAGATGGACGTAACAATGGCTATGAATGGCGCTATTGCAGGATTAGTTGCAATCACAGCAGGCCCTAGCGCACCTTCAGCTGGAGCAGCTGTTTTAATCGGTGCTGCTGGTGGAGCTCTTGTGTACTTCTCTATTCTATTCTTTGATAATAAATTAAAGATAGATGATCCAGTAGGAGCTATATCAGCCCATGGTATTGTAGGTATTTTAGGTGTAATGGTTGTGCCATTAACATCTGATGCATCTTTCTTCTCTCAGTTTATTGGTGTTATTTCAATTGCAGGATTTACATTTGTTGCTAGTTTAATAGCCATATCTGTTATCAATGCAGTACTACCAATACGAGCAAGTGATGAAGATCAATACGTTGGATTGGATGTTTCTGAGATAGGTGTGGAAGCTTATCCAGAATTTAAATAATTTTTTATAAGGCTTACGTTTCCCCCCTATATGTA
>CBFHRY010000092.1:0-1747 GCA_965658385.1 Gammaproteobacteria bacterium | reverse complement strand
AGGCTTGATAATGTTGTTTACAGAATGGGCTTTGGATGTACCAGAGCAGAAGCTAGACAAATGGTTTCTCATAAAGCATTTAAGGTTAACGGACAGGTTGTAAATATACCTTCTTATCAGGTTCAAGATGGCGATGAGATTGAAGTAAGAGAAAGAAAAAAATCACATCTTAGAATCGCTTCGGCATTAAAAATAGCAGCTTCACGTGAAGAGTGTGATTGGGTTGAAGTTGATGATAAAAATTTAAAAGGAGTATTTAAATCAGCTCCAGATAGAGCAGATTTAGGAACAGAAATTAACGAAAATCTTATTATTGAGCTTTACTCAAAATAAGAAATAAAGGCGGATAAAATTATGCAAACATCAGTAATAGATTTACTAGTCCCAACAGAAATTCAAGTTGATGACATTTCACCAACTTTATCCAAGGTTACACTTGAACCTTTAGAGAGAGGTTTCGGTCACACTCTTGGTAATGCGCTTAGAAGGATTTTATTATCATCTATGCCTGGAGCAGCAGTTACAGATGTTGTAATTGATGGCATTGCCCATGAGTACAGCACTATTGAAGGTGTTAGAGAAGATGTTATTGATATTCTTCTAAATATCAAAGATATGCCTGTGAAAGTGATTGAAGGTGATACCGCAGAAATTGTGCTTGATGTAACAGGTCCATGTGATGTCCTTGCATCATCATTTGAAGTGCCTGGTAATGTTGAGCTTGTGGATCAAGACTTTCACGTTGCATCAATAATTGACAAAGTAAACTTAAAAATGACTTTAACTGTTAAAACAGGAAGAGGTTATGAGCCAGCAGATCTTCGAGATGATGAAGATAGAGTGGTAGGTGGTTTAAAAGTAGACGCTTCCTACAGCCCTGTTAAAAGAGTTTCTTATAATGTTGATAATGCAAGATTTGAGAAAAGAACAGACTTAGATAAGCTTTTAATTGAGCTTGAAACGGATGGAACTCTTGATCCAAAAATGGCTATCGAGCATGCAGCTACAATATTCCAGCAACAGCTTAGCGCATTTGTTGATTTAGATGCAATTGCAGAGCAGGAAGCTAAAAAAGATCAAAATGATTTTGATCCATTGCTACTTAGATCAATTGAAGAGCTTGAGCTAACAGTACGTTCTACCAACTGTCTGAAAGCTGAAAGCATATTTTTAATTGGAGATTTAATACATAGATCAGAATTTGACCTTTTGAAAACCCCTAATTTAGGAAAAAAATCGCTTAACGAAATCAAAGATGTATTGGCATCAAAGAATTTATCATTAGGCATGACAGTTGAAAATTGGCCACCATTAGGATAATTAAAGATGAGACATAGAAAAGCAGGAAGAAAACTAAATAGAAATTCATCACATAGAAAGGCTCTGTTTAAAAATCTTTCCATAGCACTTATTGAACAAGATATTATTAGAACAACTCTGCCAAAAGCAAAAGAGCTTAGAAGATTTATTGAACCACTAATTACTCTTGCAAAAGTTGATAGTGTTGCAAACAGAAGACTGGCTTTCAATAAATTGCGCTCAGACTCAGCTGTAGGAAAATTATTCTCTACTGTTGCAGTTAATTCAAAAGATAGAAATGGCGGTTATACAAGAATCATTAAAGCTGGCTTTAGGCCTGGCGACAAAGCTGATATGGCATACATTGAGCTTGTTGACAGAGATCTTGGTAATACTGACCAAGATGCTCCTGAAACTGAAGAAAACTCAGCGGCTTAATCTAAGATTT
>CBFHRY010000091.1:0-1818 GCA_965658385.1 Gammaproteobacteria bacterium | reverse complement strand
TTCTCCTATGACATGGAAAAGAAAAAATTAAAAAATAGAGGAAAAGGCTTTATTAATATAGATAACAGATGGTTGCTTGGTTACCTTTATAGCCTCCCTTCAATTTTCCTATTTGTATGGTCTGGTGGAGTAGTTGGCTTGTTGGCTTTAAGCGTCATTTGGATACTATCTAATTTTCTTTTAGAGGCTCTTAATTTTATGGGTCACTACGGATTAATAAGAAAAGAGGGACCGGTTGAGCATAGGCACTCTTGGGATAATGATTCAGTCTTTACTAGTTGGTTTTTTATTGAGATAGGAAGGCAATGTGATCATCATGTAAGGGGTGAAACATATTTTTGGGAGCTTGATGATGTTGGCGGCCCAAATTATGGAATCGGCTACTTCAGTTTATTTGTATTAACTTTAATACCATCTTTATTTAGAAAATATGTACAGAAGCATCTTGATAATTGGGATAAAAATTATGCAAACAATGAAGAAAGGCTTATAGCAAGTAAGTTCAACATTAATAAAACAGGCGAAGCATCTCTAGCTTATTAATAGAAAATTTAATGTTAAAGATTTTTAAGAAAAACAAAATTCCGAAGAGAGCAGCTCTCCTCCAAAGCAATATTGATTTTGAGGTATTGCCCAGAACAACTCTGCTTTCTTCGGCGCTCTCAGAAGGAATAGATTGGCCACATAGATGTAAGGTTGGAAGTTGTGGGACATGTAAATGTAGAGTTGTTTCAGGAAAAATAAAACCAAATATTGATTTTAGCTACACTCTCAAACAAGAAGAGCTAGACAAAGGTTTTATATTAGCCTGTCAGAGTGAGCTGATATCCGACATTGAAGTTGAAATAAATTTAAATAAAAACAAGGAAAGAAAATGAAAAACCTAAAAGCATTCACCATTATTGGTTTAATTACAGCATCAGTTGGTGCAGTATTATTTGCACTTGATGCACATCTTAACTATAGAAATATTCTTTGGGCTGTAGCTATTTCAGTAACCTTATTAATAACACATGTGGTTAATATGGCAGTATATTTTAAAGTTGCTGGAGAAGAGCCATATAAGTGGTTTAAGTAAACTAGGAATGGTGCCCAGAGGTGGGATCGAACCACCGACACAAGGATTTTCAGTCCTTTGCTCTACCAACTGAGCTATCTGGGCGCACTATTGAAAGGGGATTATAAGAAAGTTTTAAGGCAATGTCACCAAGACATTAGGTTAATGATTTAAAACCCGACGGCTTCTCATAATCCTGATTATTAAAGAATTTTTCCATTTGAATTAATAGCCATTCTCTATCTTTTACATCTGACATATCCAAATGTTTTTCATTGATCAATGTGGTTTGATGTGATCTCCATTGATCCCAAGCTTTTTCAGAAATGGACTCCATAAGTTCTAAGCCTTTAGGTCCCGGCATTGGAGGTATTTTAAGAGCAGGAAGCTCTTCATTAAGTTTTTTACAAAGAATTTTTTTTGTCATAATTCTAATAATATTTTTTTTATTGGTTTAGGTATTCCAAAGTTTTCAATATTTTTTCTATTTACCCAACTATACTCCATGTTTGATGCAATATTAAATTCATCATTAAATTCAAGCAACATTAGGCTAATCTCTAACTCTAAGTGTGAAAGCTTGTGAGCTATTTTTAAGTTCTTTGACTTTAACGCTTTTTTCTTATTTATAACTTTTTGCTTTGAATCTTTGAATTCATAGGGAGCCCAAAGGTGCTGCCAGTATCTTTTTTCATCTCTTTTAAATAAAAGAGCTTTTTCATTGGTGTAGGCAAGAATAAAATCAATTTTTTCTTTTCTGA
>CBFHRY010000090.1:0-1852 GCA_965658385.1 Gammaproteobacteria bacterium | reverse complement strand
GCTTTTGACAGAGACCGTTGGAAAAGTTGATGTGGTTCATGCCAAAACCTCTTATGAAGATATTATGAAGAAATCACCAAATGGAATTTTTTTATCAAATGGCCCCGGAGATCCTGAGCCATGCGAATATGCTATTGAGAATATAAAGTTATTTCTCAAAGCAGGTATTCCTATTTTTGGTATATGTCTTGGACACCAGCTTTTATCTATAGCAGCAGGCGCAAAAACATATAAAATGAAATTTGGCCATCATGGAGCAAATCACCCTGTCCAAGATATTAAGTCAGGTGAAGTTTATATTACTAGCCAGAATCATGGTTTCGCGGTAGATGTAGATACATTACCAAAAAATATAAAGACAACTCACATATCACTATTCGATAATTCTCTTCAAGGCATAGAGCTCACAGATACTCCAGCTTTTGGTTTTCAGGGTCATCCAGAAGCAAGCCCGGGACCGCAAGAAATTCAAATACTTTTTAATAAATTCAAAACGATGGTAGAAACATATGCCAAGACGTAAGGATATTTCATCAATATTAATTATTGGCGCTGGGCCAATAATTATCGGTCAAGCTTGTGAATTTGATTACTCTGGAGCCCAGGCTTGTAAAGCTCTGAAAGAGGAGGGCTTTAGAGTGATATTGGTTAATTCAAATCCAGCAACCATTATGACTGATCCTTTAATGGCTGATGCAACTTACATTGAACCAATTCATTGGAAATCAGTAGAAAAAATAATAGAAAAAGAAAAGCCCGATGCAATACTTCCGACAATGGGAGGCCAAACTGCTTTAAATACTGCTTTATCTCTTGCAAGAGAGGGTATTCTTGAGAAGCATGGCGTGATTTTAATAGGTGCTAATAAAGAAGCTATAGATAAAGCTGAGGATAGAGAGTTATTTGATAAAACTATGAAAGGCATTGGTATAGAAACTCCAAATTCTGGTATTGCTCATTCAATGGAAGATGCCTTAAATGTTCAGACTAAAATTGGTTTTCCATGCATTATCAGGCCTTCTTTTACTATGGGGGGGACTGGTGGTGGAATTGCATACAATATTGAAGAGTTTGAAAAGATTTGTGAGAAAGGTCTTGAGCTCTCGCCAACTACTGAGCTTTTAATAGATGAATCCTTAATTGGTTGGAAAGAGTATGAAATGGAGGTAGTAAGAGATTGTAATGATAATTGTATAATTATTTGTTCAATAGAAAACCTTGATCCCATGGGAGTTCATACCGGCGATTCAATAACTATCGCACCCGCTCAAACTCTTACCGACAAAGAATATCAAATCATGAGAAATGCCTCTTTTAAAATTTTGAGAGAAATTGGTGTTGAAACAGGTGGTTCTAATGTGCAGTTTGCCGTAAATCCAAAAAATGGAAAAATGGTAGTGATTGAAATGAACCCCAGAGTTAGCAGATCCTCGGCATTGGCATCGAAGGCAACTGGGTTCCCGATTGCAAAAGTTGCAGCACTCTTATCTGTTGGATATACCTTAGATGAACTTAAAAATGATATTACTGGAGGCTTAACACCTGCATCATTTGAGCCAAGTATTGATTATATTGTTACAAAAATTCCTAAATTTGCATTTGAAAAATTTCCTCAAGCTAATTCAAGGTTAACTACTCAAATGAAATCTGTTGGAGAGGTAATGGCAATGGGTGGGAATTTTCAAGAGTCTATGCAAAAAGCTATTTGCAGTATGGAAGAAGATCTAGACGGATTTAATTCTATTTTAGATATTGAGAGCCCAAATGCTGAAGACGAATTAAAATATCAATTATCATTTCCCGGACCTGGAAGAATATTTTATGTTACCGATGCACTTAGAAAAGGTTGGAG
>CBFHRY010000089.1:0-2036 GCA_965658385.1 Gammaproteobacteria bacterium | reverse complement strand
CCTCCTGTAAGTGGGGTAGCTCTTACGTGGAATTTTCTACTTTTGTCTGGCAAATCTATTAACAATTTATTTTTTTTTGCCACACTCCTTAAGATCGTATTTATGGCAAATGAAATGAAAATACTTATAATTAAAAAATCTATTATTAAATTTAAATCCATGATGAATTATATAACTAAGCCTTTTAACTTATTTTTTACTACAAAATGTTTTTATATTATACATTTATTTTTATTGTTTTTCTCTTTAGGCATATTTGCTAATTATAACGACTTAATTACTCCAAAAGGATTTAAAGCTGAATTATATTCTGCTGATATATCCGCTCCAAGACAGATGGTTGAGGGCAAAGAATATATTTTTGTTGGTGGTATAAAAGGGCAAATCTATGCAATTAACAAGGAAAATACAGAAGTCAAATATACACTAGCATTAGATCTAAATAACTCTAGAGGTATAGCTATTAGCAATGGTGATTTATATTTTGCAGAAGTAGATAAAATATGGGTGATAAGAGATATTGATATCGTTATGAATTCAATAGATCAAAAAGATCCCAAAATAATTCTCTTTAACAATAATTTACCTAGCGATGCGTGGCATGGGGGCAAGTGGATTAAGTTTGATAGCCAAGGAAGGCTTTATGCCAATATTGGAGCGCCATGTAATATTTGTCTTGATGGTATTGAAAAAGATGAAAGATATGCTTCTATCGTTAGGCTAGAGGAAGGCGAATGGGAAACTGTAGCAAGAGGTGTAAGGAATAGCGTAGGTTTTGATTGGCATCCTGAAACAAATCTTATGTATTTCGGTGATAACGGTAGAGACTGGCTTGGTGATGACTCACCGTCATGTGAGTTAAATATCTTAGAGGAGGAAAACTCATTTTTTGGATTTCCTTTTCTCCATGCCACAAGTGTAATTGACCCTGAATATGGTGACATGATAGCTGAATTAGATGAGTCTATAGTTCTTCCGGTTCTTGAGATAGGCGCCCATGTTGCACCAACAGGCGTTGCTTTTTATAAAGGCAATCAATTTCCTGAAAAATACCAAAATACTTTATTTATGGCTTTGCATGGATCATGGAATAGATCAAAAAAAGTTGGTTACAAAGTAATAGCTGTGCATACTGATTTAGATGGTAATGTTATTGGAAGTAGTGATTTTTTATCAGGTTTTCTAGATGGCCAAAAATCTTGGGGCAGACCTTCAGCTCCATTGGTTTTGAGAGATGGCTCTCTCTTAGTTTCTGATGATAAACATAATGCAATATATAAAATTACATATACTAATTAATGACTGATATTTTAAATAGTTTAGACATAGCAAAAAATGTAGCCCGTGAAGCAGGTAATATATTGGTAAATTTAAAGGCTGAATTAAATGAGGAAAATAGTTCAACTGGAAAAGACATCAAGCTAAAAGCAGATACAGAAGCTGAAAAATTAATAAAAGAGTATTTGTTGTCAAAATCTGATATTCCTATTTTAGGAGAGGAAACTGGAGCTTCTGTTAGTAATCTGGGTAAAACATTTTGGGTTGTTGATCCTCTTGATGGAACAGCAAACTATTCAAGAAATATTCCAATTTGCTCTGTTTCCATAGCACTAATTTCTGACTTTGAACCAGTAATTGGTGTTATATATGACTTTAATAATGATGATATTTATGAAGGATCAATAGAATCAGAAGCAAAATTAAATAATACAAATATCTATGTAAATAACAATTCTAAAAAAAATGAATCAATATTGCTTACCGGATTGCCATTGTTAACTGATTACTCAGATACTGCTTTATTGGATATGGTCAAAGATTTCCAATTATGGAAAAAGGTTCGAATGATAGGATCTGCTGCTATGGCTGCTGCTTATGTTGCCTCTGGAAAGGCTGATATGTATAAAGAACAGGGTTCATTTTTATGGGATATAGCCGCAGGAGCTGCAATAGTAAATGCTGCAGGAGGCATTGCCAACATAACCAATCAAAAAGAAAACTACCAAGTAGATGTGGCTTTTTCAAATAAAGAACTT
>CBFHRY010000088.1:0-2210 GCA_965658385.1 Gammaproteobacteria bacterium | reverse complement strand
GCAAAAGAGTACATCGATGAAATTACTTCAAGTAATTTTTTTTGGGATAAAGCATCTATTATTCAAGCTAGGCCAAAGTACGAAAATACAGGCCGTATTGAAGTTTTAAAAAAAATTTTTTATGACAAATCCTTAGGTGAGTCAAAAAAACCAGTCTTAACATTAGCATATGATGTCGAGAAAAGATCATATGCAATTCATAGTTCATACAATACTCCTGGAATGAGTGTTATAAGCGCATGTTGTGCATCAAGTGCGGCGCCAATCTACTTTCCCTCATACGAGGCTGAAGATGGGTGTTGGTATATTGATGGAGGAGTGGTATCCAACAATCCATCTCTTTTAGCTTATGTAGAAGCAAAAAAATACTTTCAAACTGAAAATATTCAAATTCTAAGCATTGGTACAGGCATAAACACAAGAAAGATTAATGGTAAAAGATCATCTTCATGGGGTGGGATAGGCTGGCTCAGACATGACATTATGGGAATAATGTTGGAGACTGGTCTAGAGAATGATTTAGTGCAGGATCTTCTTGGTGATGCATATTTAAGAATTAACTCTCCCATTGGAAAAATTAACAGAAGACTTGATGATAACTCTGGTCCAAATCTAGAAAAAATTCACCTCATGGGTATGAATTGGTGGGATGAGCACGGGAAAGCGGCATTAAAATTTCTCGATAGTTAATTATAGGTATTAAATAAAGAGAATGTATTGTAAGATACATTTTTTTTAACTAATTGGAAATTATGAATATATACGTTGGAAACATCTCTTGGGGAATGAATGACCAAGATTTAGAAAATCTTTTTGCTGAGCATGGTACTGTCACATCTGCAAAAATTATCACAGACAGAATGACTAATCGATCAAGAGGTTTTGGCTTCGTTGAAATGAGCGATGGTGGTGAAGCTGCAATTGAAGCTTTGCATGAGGCTGAGATTGATGGTCGTAAACTAGTTGTTAATGAATCAAGACCTAGAGACAACGGTTAATTCATAAATAATTTTAGAAAAAAGGGCAATTTTTACTTTGCCCTTTTTTTATTCTTTTTGTAAATAATTTACTTTTTTACATAAATGTGTCTCAACTTGACATATTATTTACAAAATTGTCTAATAATCATCATAATTTTTACATTTCGTATGGGGAAACATCTCGTGAATAAATATTTATTATCACTCTTAGTATTATTGCCTTTATCAACCAACCTGCTTGCACAAGAGGATGAAGAAAAAGCTGAAGAAGCAGCCGTTGAAGAGGTTGTTGTAACCGGTATCAGATCCAGTTTAAAAAACGCAATTGATATCAAAAGAAAAAACGTTGGTGTTGTTGATGCAATCACAGCAGAAGATATTGGTAAGTTCCCTGATGGTAACTTAGCAGAGTCTCTCTCAAGAATTGTAGGTGTTGCTATCGATAGATCAAATGTTGAAGGTTCAAAAGTTGCTGTTCGTGGTCTAGGACCTGAATTTAATCTTGTTACTTTAAATGGAAGGCAAATGCCAACTGTTCCCGGTATGTGGGGCGGCGGAAGATCTTTTGACTTTGGTGACATATCTTCACATGGTGTTTCTGCAGTTGAAGTTTATAAATCTGCAAATGCCGTTTTACCTTCAGGAGGCCTTGGAGCTACTATCAACATGGTAACTACTAAGCCATTAGAAGTTGGTAAGACCGTTGGTTCATTTGCTGTAAAAGCTATGATTGATACTGAAAATGAAGTCGGTGATGAAGTAACTCCTGAAGTTGATTTTGTTTTCTCTACACTTGGTGAAGATTATAATGGTGGGACTTGGGGTTTATCCTTCTCAGGAACACATCAGGTAAGACACAATAGAGAAGAAGGTACCAATGAGATTACTTGGAATCCAAGCACAAGTGAAAATTATTTACCTCCTCAAGCAGTTGTAACATCTTCTAGTCTTAGAGAGGATGGAGCATTTTTCTATCCTAGAAATCTTGTTTACAAACATAAAGATAACGAAAGAGTTAGAAATAATTTTCAAACTGCTTTCCAGTATGAGCTTGGTAGAGTAAGAGCTACAATTGATTACACATATTCTAATGTTGATTTTAGAAGCACAGGTGTTGAGCATGGTGCCTGGTTTTCTGGATGGAATGCAAGAAATGTAACTATCAACGAAAACGGAGCTGCGATTTATTCTGATGATGTTGGACAAACAGGCAAAGGTAGGGAGTATTTC
>CBFHRY010000087.1:0-2332 GCA_965658385.1 Gammaproteobacteria bacterium | reverse complement strand
GTTTTCTTAACTGCAATTAGATCATCTTCCATAATGCCAGCATTTTTCATGCTTAATCCCTTAACTCTTAAAAAATAATCAAACGATGTTGAAAAAAAGTTTGCTGGACAGCTGACTTGTTTTTCAATATTTTCTGAAGCTAGGGTTGGAGAGCCTGCAGCAACAAGGCCAACTATTGGATATTCATTTGAATCATATGAAGATGCTTCTTCTTTAATATCATTGTTAATAATAGATATACCTCGTGATGCACCACTTGCAATAGAAATGAAACCTTTTTTTTCTAATGCTCTCAGATGTGTTTCTGCAGAATTTGGGGATTTAAATCCCATTTCTTTGCAAATATCAGATCGTGTTGGAGGAAAACCTGTTTCTTTAATGTAAACTTTAATACAATCAAGTACTTTATTTTGTTGAGGTGTAATATCTTTCATAATAAATTTAAATACTGAATATATATACAGTATAATAAATATAAAAAAAATTTCAAGAATGACTAAACCAGAATCAAAATTAATTATAGGAATTTCATCAAGAGCATTATTTGACTTAGATGAAAGTCATGAAATTTATGAGAAAGATGGTGTCGAGTCATATAAGCAATATCAAATAGAAAATGAGGAAAAAACTCTTAAGCCTGGTGAAGCATTTCACTTAGTAAAAAAAATATTGAGCTTAAATAGCTATTACAACAATGATAAAAGAATAGAAGTTATATTGCTTTCTAGGAATTCATCAGATACTGGTCTAAGAATCAGGAATTCTATTGAAGATCATGGTTTGGATATTAGTAGAGCTGCTTTTTGTGGAGGTGAGAGCCCACATAGGTATGTAAAGGACTTTGGTGTTCATTTATTCTTATCAAGCAGTATTGAAGACGTAAAATTAGCAATTGATGGGAATGTGGCCGCAGCTAGAATCGTCTCTAGTGGGTTAAATCATCAAGATAAGTCATTAGATAAAAATCAATTAAGGATAGCCTTTGATGGCGATGCTGTAATTTTTTCTGACGAGTCTGAAAAAATCTATCATGAGAAGGGCTTAAATGCTTTCATTAAAAATGAAAAAAATGCTAAAAATCCGCTTAAAGCTGGACCTTTTAAAAATTTTTTATTAGAACTAAATAAAATACAAAATGATTTTGATCAAGAAAGTTGTCCAATAAGAACTGCTCTTGTAACAGCACGATCAGCGCCATCAGACAAAAGAGTTATTAAAACTTTGAGAGAGTGGGGGGTTAGAATTGATGAATCTTTATTCTTGGGTGGTATGCCTAAGAAAGATTTTTTGAAATCTTTTAATGCGGACATATTCTTTGATGATCAAAAAAATAATATCATAGATGCCTCGAGTGAACTTACATCTGGTCATGTGCCATATGGAATTAAAAATAAAGGATAAGAAATGGAAATAGTTTGTTTTGATATGGAAGGCACTTTAACTCCAGAGATTTGGGAGCAAGTAGCAAAAAATACTGGTATTGATGAGTTCAATAAGACAACTAGAGACATTCCAAGTTATGGAGAATTGATGGACTTTAGGCTAGATATAATGTCTAAGCACAATCTAAAACTTAGCGATGTTCAAAAGGCTGCCTCAGAATTAGATCTTCTCCCTGGAGCAGAAGATTTTATAAATAGAGTTCGTCAAAATTTTCAAGTTGTAATTCTTTCAGATACATTTCATGAAATTGCCCAACCATTAATGCAAAAGTTGGGCTTTCCACTTTTGCTATGCCACAACCTTGGGGTTGAAAAAGACGGCACAATTAGTTCATATAATTTAAGACATGAAACTGCAAAAAAACAGGCAATACTTGGCTTTCAAAGCATGGGTTACAGGTGCTTTGCTGCTGGCGACTCATACAATGACATACAAATGTTTGATGTTGCTGAAAAAGGTTTTTTTATAAATGCTCCTGAAAAGATTTCGTCATCACAGCCGCATATCCAATCTTTTGATAATTATGAAGATCTTGAAAATGGATTTTTACAAAATTCAATATTTTACAAATGAATGAAAGCTTAAAACACGATAATTATGTCAGACCAGAATTAGAGCTACCTGTTAAAGACTCTAAATTACTTCTGCATAGTTGCTGCGCTCCTTGTGCCGGAGAAATAATGGAAGCTGTTGCTGCATCAAAAATTGAAACAACAGTATATTTCTATAATCCAAATATTCATCCAAAAGAAGAATATGAAATTCGAAAAAATGAGAACAAAAGATTTTGCGATAAGCTTGGCTTTGATTTTATTGATGCCGATTATGATAAGGATAATTGGTTTGAAAGAGTAAAAGGTCTAGAGAATGAGCCAGAGAGGGGCAAAAG
>CBFHRY010000086.1:0-2511 GCA_965658385.1 Gammaproteobacteria bacterium | reverse complement strand
TCTGTATTGCAATATTTATGCCATTAATATTTTTTAACTATTTTGCAAGTGGTAGCTCATACCAACAGGTGGTGTATTTTGGTGAAGTCATATTTTGTTTCATGGGAGACCATTGGCTTGTATTTTGGGAGGCGTAATAGATTTGAGTTTGATAGCTATTTAACTGATCAATATATTCCATAAATTTTGAGTTCTCTTTTGGCTCATCAGGATCTCTAAAGAGCGAGTACTGTTTAGAGGAAGCATTAGAAAATTGGTTTAATAAAATGCCTGCTTTTGCATAGTCATAGCCTGATTTATAAATTGGTACCAAAGCTTTCTTTGCTGCAGCCAGGATATCTCTTGTGTCATTTGTTGGGGTTACAAGTTCTATGGTCTTATATCCTCTATGTTGAGGCTTGTGATCACTAAAAGGACTTGTTCTTACAAAAACAGAAACTTGAGAACATTTCTGCTTTTCATTTCTTAATTTCTCTGATGCTCTAACAGCAAAGTTACTTACAATTGGCTTTAATGTTTCTAGGTTAGTTACTCTTGAACCAAAACTACGACTGACTACTATTTGTTTTTTTGCTGTTATATTTTCTTCGATATCAATACATCTTTGGCCTCTCAGCTCTCTAACTGTGCGCTCTAAAACTACACTAAACTTACGTTTAGCATGCCTTGGATCAATATCTGCTAAATGCAAAGCGCTAGTTATTCTAGCTTTACTAAGATGTTCATTTAATCTCCTACCAACACCCCAAACATCTCCAACTGGAGTATTTTTTAATGCGTATCTTATGTCTTTGTTGGATGATATTCGATGCACTTTGGTTGGAATATTGAGTCTCTTAACTTCATTGATGGCAATCTTTGTTAGGGTTTTAGTTGGAGCTATTCCAATGCGTACCGGCACCCCAGTCCATTGTTTTATTAATCTTCTTATATGACATCCAAAGTCATAAAGATCATAATTTTTCTCAAGCTCATCTAAACCAAGAAAGGCTTCATCAATACTATAGATCTCAACCTTTGGTGCAAATCCTTCGAGTATATTCATGACTCTGGCTGATATATCTCCATAGAAAGTAAAGTTAGATGAAAAGACTTCACCGCCTTGAGATAAGAAAGAATCTTTGACTTTAAACCAGGGCACGCCCATGCCAATACCCATTTTTTTAGCCTCCGCACTTCTTGCAATAACGCAGCCGTCGTTATTTGATAAAACAACAATGGGTACATTTTTTAAATCAGGTCGAAAGATCCTTTCGCACGATGCATAAAAGCTATCGCAATCTACCAAAGCAAGGGCCATTAGAATTTATTAATTGCAGCTGTAACAGTACCTACTATTTCTAATTCCTGACCATGATTGATAAAGATAGGAGGGTAGTCTGGATTGTCGGGCATTAAACACATTTTTGGTTTTAGTTTTAAGCGCTTGCAAACAAACTCACCGTCTATAGATGCAACAACAATACTGTCATGGGTTGGCTTAATGCTTCTATCAACAATCAGAACAGCTTGATCGGTTATTCCAGAGCCAAGCATGGATTGGCCTTGAGCTCTGACTAAAAAAGTAGCTGCTCCATTTTTTATTAGATGTTTATTAAGATCTATTGGGCTTTCAATATAGTCGCTTGCAGGGCTGGGGAACCCTGCATGCACAGACTCAAGAAAATAGGGCACAAATATCGCCGGCAGATTTTCTTCAGAAATTTTTCCGATGTAGTTAACTTTCATAAGGGTTTTATAAATACTGTATAAATATACAGTATAAAATAATTGACGACAATCTTTTTTATCAATTGTTGTGCAAAATTATCTAAGTTTTATATCTTTCAGTTGTGTAGAATAAAAAGCATGTTTAATTTTTCTAAGATATTACCTACAACTGTCACTAATGAGCTTGATAGTCCAAAGATTGCTGTATGGGGATTTGTTTTATTTACTGCCCTAATGACTTGGCGCTCAATAATACATATGCTTTTTGAATCCTATGGTTTTCATGACATTGCAAATTTTGTTGTTTTAACTGGTGATCCAGATCCTATGCCAGTTATTTATAGGTTCTTCTCATTATGGGGCAATGCTCAGCTTATATTTTGTCTAGTTTGTTGGGTAGTAATCTTTAGGTATAAATCTTTAATACCCCTTATGAGTGTGTTTTGGGTTTTGGATTGGGGCCAAAGATTATTTCTCTATCCATTAATTAGAGAGGATATAACTTCTATCGGCGAATACACACAAGATATCACCCCGGGGGTTGATTTAGCTCTGCTTCCATTTGTAATAGCGGTAGTAATATTTTTAATCTCAATAGCGAATAAGAGAGCAGAGTAATTATGAGGGTTTGGGGATCTTTATTAATTATTTATAGCTTATTTTTTGCTTGGTATACAGATTTTGGCGGCAAGCTAACCGATGCTGAAATCCAATATTACGCAGAAAAATTTGAAAGCAATGCTTTAAAAGATAATCGTGCCCTAGAGCCTCGAACCATGGAATCGCTACAAAAGTTCATGA
>CBFHRY010000085.1:0-2562 GCA_965658385.1 Gammaproteobacteria bacterium | reverse complement strand
TTCGTAGCCTAAAATTTCATTAGACGAAACAACTAAAATTTTTTGATCCATGACAATTTTCCTAAAATGTTTTACTTTATTAATATAATGCATGACTTAATAGAAGCAAAGTTCTCAATTGGGGTAATCGTAAAACATAAATATCTTAATTTTCGTGGAGTGATATTTGATGTTGACCCTGTTTTTAATAATAGTGAAGAGTGGTATCAGGCGATTCCAAAAGAGATTAGGCCTCATAAAAACCAGCCCTTTTATCACCTTCTTGCTGAAAACAAAGATATTTTTTATATAGCTTATGTATCTGAACAGAATTTGTTAATTGACAAATCAAATAGACAGTGCACTCACCCTGATATTAAGAAAATTTTTTCAAATTTTAATGGAGAGAAGTACATCCCTCACATCAGAACAAATAACTAAGAAATTAGATCGTGATGGGCAACTTGAACGGCTGTTATAAATACATCCATGGCTAATGCTAAATTTTCTTCGTCTACAAATGTAGGAGCAATTCTAATAATATTATCTAAAGGATCCTGGCCGTATGGAAATGTTGCTCCGGCTGGGGTGATTAGAACCCCAACAGACTTGCACAGATCAACAACTTTTGTTGCTATTGATTTATTCGTTTTATATGTGATGAAATATCCACCAGTTGGCTTAGAGAAGGTGCCATAGTCTGAAGATAATTTTTCAAGGATTTTATATGAAAGCTCAAATTTAGGCCTTATTAAATCAGCATGATTCTTCATATGCTCAATAATAGAGTTTTTATCTTTAAAGAAGTCTATATGTTTTTTTTGATTTATTTTGTCTGGGCAAATTACCATAGAAGCTCTCATTCTTTTAATTAGTTCAAGGTTTTTACCAGATGCAGCTAAGAATGATAGGCCGCCACCACCAAAAGTTACTTTTGAAAAGGAAGTTACTACCACAGCATTGTTCTCAGCATTTACCTGTTGAGCAAGTTTCCATACATCAGATTGACTCCTTGTTGGGAGAAAGTCATGAACCAAGTAAGCATTATCAAATAAAATCAAGAAATCTTCAGAATAGTTTGTTGATACTTCAAAAATTTCTAAAATATTGTTATCAGAATAAACTTCCCCTGATGGATTAGAGTGCCTTGGCACACATATCATACCAACAACATCTGTTTCATTTTGAAGAACCTCTGTTAAGCTTTCAATACAAACACCATCATCCACAAGTGGAATTGTTATCATCTCAATACCCAAATCCTCAAACATCCTAAAATGTCGGTCAAAACCTGGTACAGGACATATAAACTTAGGCGAGTTAATGTTTTTCCATGCTTTTTTTGAACCAAATAAATAATGAGATAACATCACTTGATAGGAAAGCAATAAGCTTGATTGCTCCCCTGTAATAATATTTTCAACAGGTGCTCCTAAAAGATCGGCGCCCAAGCTCCTTGCTTCAATTAGGCCAAGAGGCTCTCCATAGTTTCTTAAATCAACTACTCCAAGATAGGGGTCAACCTCCATTTTCAAAAGATTATTAGATAAATCTAATTGTTTAGATTCGGGCTTCCCTCTTGTTATATCGATATTAAGGCCTAAAGACTTTAAATTATTAAAATGGTTTAGAATAGAATCTGACATTATGATTATTAAGTTGTTTTAAAAAATTATTATGAATCAAGAAAGTTTATATTTTTTGCTAATAATAACAGTACTACTGTTAATTATAATTCCAATTGTTTACTTTATAAGCAAAAGAAGGAATAAATTTATTGAATTAAGCTTTTCAAACTTAGCTAACGAAATTCTTAAAGAAAATAATGAGGCTTTAAATAAAAATAATTTCGAAAGACTGCAAGAAACTCTTGCGCCATTCAAAGAACAAATTAATCAACTTAATGCTCAGATAAGTGATCTTAAAAAAGAACAAGCAAGAGCAAAAGAAAATTTTTCACTTCAAGTAGAAAAGGTTGTAGAACAGACCACCAAGATTAGCGTAGATGCAGATAACCTAACTAACGCCTTAAAATCTGATTCAAAAGCACAAGGTGCATGGGGAGAAATGGTTCTGGAAAGAACGCTTGAAGAATCTGGCCTTAGACAAGGCATAGATTATGAATTGCAAAAATCCTTTAAAGATAAAAGCGGTAAGAATTACATTCCTGATGCAGTTATCTATCTCCCAGACAATAGAAACATTATTATAGATTCAAAAGTTTCATTAACAGCGTACTCAAAATATGTTGAGGCAAAAGATTCTCAAGAAGGTGAGGCTTTCTTAAAAGAACACATCAAATCCATCAAGAACCATATGAAGGGTCTTGTTGAAAAAGACTATAACTCGCTTGAAGGCATTAATGCTCCGGATTACGTTCTTATATTTGTTCCTCTTGAATCTGCTTTGTCATCTGCACTAAAAGCAGACTGGGATATTCAAAGACTTGCGATGCAAAATCAGATGGGATTTGTAACCCCTATAAATCTTATTTCTATCCTGAGGATGGCTGAAAGTTTATGGAAATTAGATTCACAAAATAAAAATGCGCAAGACATAGCTAAAAGAGCAGGTCTAATGATT
>CBFHRY010000084.1:0-2566 GCA_965658385.1 Gammaproteobacteria bacterium | reverse complement strand
CGTAAAGACAGTAATGCTGATTCTAATATTAGCTTCTTTGGTGACTTGGATAGTAATTATTGAAAGATATAACTTTTATAAGAAGATTAAACGAATTAATTCTGAATTTTTAAAAAAATTTTGGTCAGGTGAAGACCTAAATAAACTATATAAAGAAATCCCTGATAATAACGCAATTAATTATGGATCACTTAATGTATTTAAGAGCGCATTTGGTGAGTTTACTTCTCTCAAAACATCTAATGAAATAACAGAGCTTGATTTGGAAGGTATTAATAGGTCTATGAGAGTTGCTATTGCTTCAGATGAAGAGCAGATGAATCAGAACCTATCTTTTTTAGCTAATGTAGGGTCAGTAAGCCCATATATTGGTCTCTTTGGCACGGTATGGGGCATAATGACAGCTTTTCAGGGTCTCTCCGATGCCACACAGGCAACTATTAATGCTGTTGCACCTGGAATATCAGAAGCACTTGTAGCAACTGCAATGGGGTTATTTGCAGCAATACCAGCAGTGCTTGCATATAATAAATTTGCATCTGAGCTTGAAAGCATTTCGCAATCTACAGTTATTTTTTCAGAAGAGCTTGCAAGTATCTTTTACAAGCAAACTTTGAAGAATAAATGATATATAGACTCGGCAAGAAAAAAAAATTAACTGCAGAAATCAACGTAGTGCCCTATATAGATGTCATGTTGGTCCTTCTTATAATTTTTATGGTCTTATCGCCTTTATTAATTCAAGGTATTGAAGTAAATTTACCGCAAACTGATACAACTAAGATGTCAGTACAAAATGAACCTCTTGTAATTTCAATAGACGCGAATGGCAAATATTACATAAATATCGGTGATGAGCAATTGCCAATTGATCTTGAAGAATTAAAAAATAAGTCATTAGTCATTTTTTCTGCTAATCCTGATATTGAAGTGGTATTTCAAGGTGATAAAAGTGTTTCATTTGAAAGTGTTGCAAAAGCAATGGCAGCAGTCCAGAGTGTAGGCATAGAGAAAATTGGTATAGTTACCACAGGGTATGCAGACTAAAAATAACTATCTAGTTGCCTCCTTTTTTTCATTTTTGATTCATGCCAGTTTGATTTTAATTCTGCTTGGTTTTTTTCATAACGAATATACAAATAGGCCAGTTCTAAGCAAACCAATCGAGGTAAGCTTAATTTCAATTGAAGAGGCCCCTGTAAAAAAAACACAAATTGAGCCAACTACAAAAACAAACAAAGAAGTTCTGTCTCAGCCTGTAAAGGTTATAGATAAAAAAATTACACCAATAAATAGTCAAGAAAATAAGATTGAAAAATCGATCTTGATCGAACAAACCATCAATATAAACGAATTGCTGCAAGAAGATGCAGAAGCAATAAATAATGACGAAAATAGTAAAATTAACGAATTTAGCTTAGCAATAATAAAAACTATAGAAGCTGCTTGGATTAAGCCAAAAAATATTCAAGATGGACTCGTCTGTGATTTAAAAATTAGAATAAATAAAAATGGGAGAATCTTAAGTGTTGATCTTGTAAAAAGTAGTGGGAATATAAGATTTGATAATTCTGCAATAAAAGCAGTAAATAGGGTTGAGACTTTTAACTTTTTTGATAGATTAGACATAAGCATTTATCAAGATAATTTTAGAAACGTAACCCTAACATTCAATCCACAATGAAAAAATTAATACTTCTTATATTTCTGGCCTTTAATGCTCAATCAGAATTAGTATTAGAAATAACAAAAAGCTCTAATGATCCATATAAGATAGCTATTCATGACTTTCTCGGTGCCAAGGATATTGCGCCTTTCATTGAATCAATTGTTAAGGCTGATTTAATTAGAACAGGCGAATTTGATGTGCTAGGTTCAGAAGATTTGCTCTCTGACATAAAAAATGAAGAGCAAATAAATTACAAAGGCTATAGATTGTTGGGCGTAGACTTTATCTTAATTGGTAAAGTAATAAATGAAGTGGATTCTAGCCTAACAGTTGAATATGCTATCCATGATGCATCTAAAGAGAAAAAAATTAGATCATCTAAAGTCTATGGAATACCAAACAAAACAAGGCAGTTAGCTCATTATGTGAGCGATGGTATTTATGAGGAAATTACAGATCTTCCAGGGGTTGCATCTACTAAAATGTTATATGTTAGTGAACTTGATCAAAACTCTTCACAAATTTTTAGATTGATGATGTCTGATAGTGATGGAATGAATGAACAAGTTTTATTGAGAAGCAATAAACCAATCATATCTCCAACATGGAGCCCTGATTCTAAAAGTGTTGCATATGTTTCATTTGAGACTGGTATGGCAAAAGTCTTTATTCAGAATATTGCAACAGGTTCAAGAGAAATAGCTATAGAGAATAAGTACCAGATAAGCTCTCCATCTTTCTCACCAGATGGGAAATATTTATCATTAACTCTCTATCAAGATGGCAATGCTGAGATATATATTTTGGACCTTTCAAATAAAAACCTTACAAGGTTAACTAATCATTATTCAATTGATACTGAATCTTCGTGGTCACCAGATGGAAAAAAAATATTAT
>CBFHRY010000083.1:0-2663 GCA_965658385.1 Gammaproteobacteria bacterium | reverse complement strand
TTAAAGGGTCAAAATAAAATCCGTTATACACTAATTCCACCCATTTCTTGCCAACAAGAGGCTTAAAAAAACTTTGTTTATCAGTGAGAATGGTCTCTTCTAAGGCCTTGTGAGCTTTCTGAAGAATAGTTATTCCAGGTGCTTCAAATAAAATCCTTCCTTTAATTCCTATGATAGTGTCTCCAGTATAAATTTCTCTTCCAATTCCATATAAGCCACCATCACTATTTAATTTTCTAAGTAAATCTGCTCCTTTAAGTAACTTGCCATTAATCTTTTTTGCTTCGCCTTTGACGAATTCAATCCTTATCCTTTTGTCTTTTTTAGGATATTGATTTGGTTTCTTACAAAGAATATAACTTTCATCTGAAGGCTCTTTCCATTCATCTATCTCTGATCCAGATACTGTTGCTCCCATAATGTTTTCATTAACGCTATAAGATGAACTTAAAGAAGAAACTTTAAAACCCCTTTCTCTAAGGTACTTAATTTCATAACCTCTAACATCTTGTGATTCATTTTGAATTTCTCTGATCGGGCTAAAAGTGTTAAAGCTTCCAAGAGCCTGAATTGATAAATCAAATCTCACCTGATCATTGCCCATCCCTGTGCATCCATGAGCAATATTTTTAGTTTTTAATTTTTTACATAAAGCAGCAGCTTCCTTAACAATCAAGTATCTATCTGAACATAAGGCAGGATATCTATCTTGATATAAAGATCCAGACCAAATAAGGGGTTTAATTATTTCTTTCCAAAGAGATTGATCTACATTTTTATTAATATGTTTTTTTGCGCCTAGCTCTATTGCTCTGTTTGTAATCTTGATTTCTTCCTTTTTTGAAGTGCCTCCTGTGTTCACAAATATCGTATGAACCTCAAATCCCTGTTCTATTAGATAAGGGACACAAAAACTTGTATCTAATCCACCTGAGAATGCTAAAACAATTTTTTTCATTTTATTTATCCTTTAATAAAGTTGTAAGTAATGATTTTTGAACGTGCAATCTATTAGCTGCCTCTTGCACAGCAATACAATAATCAGAATCCATAACACCATCCGAAGCCTTTATATTTCTTCTTAACGGGAGGCAGTGACTGAATCTAGCATCATTAGTTAATGCCATTTTTTCTTCGTCGATAATGAAATGCTTAAAATTGTCTCTAAGAATTTTCTCATTCTTTGCGTCATTGAAATAATTAATTGCACCCCAGCTTTTTGCGTAAACAATATCAGCATTAGAATATCCATCCTCTATGTTATGAGTAATTTCAAATGATGAATTGTTATTAGAGCAATTTTCTTGAGCTTTACTTGTGAAAGATTCATGAAGAATATAATCATCTGTCGGACATAGTAATTTCACATTCATACCAAACTTGCTAGCTATTAAAAGTGAAGAGTTAGCTACGGCGGTATTGAGAGGCTTTGGATGATATGTCCAAGTTAATAAATAATTTTTTCCATCTAAATCTCCAATTTCTTCTTGAAGAGATAATATGTGAGCTAGCTCCTGACATGGATGAGTTATGGTCTCCATATTTATAACTGGAACACTTGCAAACTTTGCAAAACTCTTGATGACATTATCTGCAATATCTTCATTTATATCATTGAATTTTGGAAAGGATCTAACCGCAATTAAATCACAGTATTCTGATAATACTTTTGCAACTTCAATAATGTGCTCTTCTGAATCTCCATCCATACAAGTATTCATCTCAAACTCTATTGGCCATGCATCTTTTCCAGGATGAAGAACGACGGCATAACCTCCCAGCTCTTGAATGCCTATTTCAAAGCTCGTTCTAGTTCTCATAGAGGGATTGAAAAATAATAAAGCTACAGACTTATTCTTTAAGGTATCCTGAAATCTTTCTTTCTTAAGATATTTTGCATAATCTAATATTTCCTGAAGATCCGATCTTGTCCAATTGTCAGTTGTAATAAAATTTTTCATTCTTTCTCTCATTTGTTAACCAAAAAAAAACCCAGCTAAAGCTGGGTCTATTTCACAACAGAAAAGATCCAGCTATATAGCTGAAGCCCGTCTCGGTTGTGGATTAAATTTATACATCGATTTGAGTATATCTATAAATTATAGTTTGTAAACTTTTTTTATATTTATAATTTAAGCATATTTGATAAATTTTTATGGAAGTTAACAATAGCTTTTTCAAAATAACCAAATGTTAGGTGATTATTTGCTTTCGTTGAAACCGTTTCTTGTATAGCTTCGGCTGCAGCCCTGTCCTCTGCTTGCCCTGATTCATTTACAAAAATAGCATCTTTTTTTGCTTCTTCTAAAGTTATCTTTTTTTGCCCTTGTTGATTATTAATCAAAAGATAACTTATAAGCTTTGCTCTTGTTGGTGAAATTGGTTCGATGATTGTTAGACTGGTGTGTTTAGATAAAACAGACACACTTACATTTGGAAAGAGATGATAAACCTTTGTAACCATCCCGTTAATATTTCTTTTGGCTGGTTCAATGTTTCTTAATTTATCTATTCTCTTAAAGGGAAATATAACTCTTGAATTCAATCCATAAGATTCAACGAGGTTTATATTATCTAAACCATAAGGATAAAACGTATTTTTATGAAGAGATCTTATATGGTATCCCTCAAGAAGAGTTTCTGTTATTAATTTCCAATTAGTA
>CBFHRY010000082.1:0-2733 GCA_965658385.1 Gammaproteobacteria bacterium | reverse complement strand
ATTTGTTCCTATATCAATGGATGCTATCTTCATTTTAAGTATCGTCGCTATATTTTGTGATAATCATATATTGCTCATATGATAAATTTTCAAATAAAACACCTTCTATTGTGGCTGAGTATCTAGAAATTTTCTCTGACCATTTTAATGGTTTCAAAAGCTTTTTATTTTCATAGTTTGTCTTATCAAGGAGGAACCTCAGTGCTGTAAGACGGGCAATCATCTTATTATTAGAATTTATAGCTATCCAGGGAGAATTTTTGGTTGATGTTTTAGAAAACATCTGTTCTTTATAAGCTGTAAAAACATCCCATTTAGTAACAATTTTTTTATCATTCTCAGATAGTTTCCAATATTTTAATTCGGAGTTCTCTCTTGCATTCATCCTTTTTTTTTGCTGATCACGCGATAAAGAAAAATAAAATTTAGTAAGTTCAATTCCGGAGCTCATGAGATCATTCTCCCACCCATTAACTCTTTTCATAAAGTGTCTATATTGTTTTTCAGAGCAATATCCCATAACAGGTTCAGTGATCGCCCTTGTGTACCATGAGCGATCTAAAAAAGCTATCTCACCATTCTCCGGAATAACTTTTTGCCATCTTTGAAACCAATGAGATGATTCCCATTTTGATGGAATTCCTAATTGAACATATTTAAAATTTTTTGGAATTAAATATTCATGAAAAAATTTTATTGCTGAACTTTTTCCAGCAGTATCTCTACCTTCAAAAATAATACATAGCTTTCTATTATTTTTAATTACATCCTCTTGCAGTTTAAGCAATTCAATTTGCAGTCGTCTTTTTTCAAGAGAGTATGCCTTTGAGCTCAGTTCTTTGTATTGTGTTTGATCAAGATTTATTAAAGACATTTTTATTTTAGGAATTTAAGTTATAAATTTATATAAATAAATCATTACAAATGATAACATTATCGAGCTTATTAACTAATAGTAATTAGACCTATAACTTAAATGGACGTTCTATTTATTTCGCCTCTAGCCATTCTTATTATTGCATCTGTAATAGGTTTTTTTATGGCTTATGGTATCGGTGCTAATGATGTAGCCAATGCTATGGGCACATCTGTTGGAAGTAAAGCAATTACTTTAAAGCAAGCAATTATCATTGCTGCTATATTTGAATTTTTAGGTGCTTATTTAGCTGGCGGAGAAGTTACTTCAACAATCAGAAAAGGTATTGTTGATCCGCAAATATATGCAGATAATGTAAATATTTTTATTATTGGTATGCTTTCATCGCTTCTAGCTGCCGGTACTTGGTTATATTTAGCTTCAATAAATGGGTGGCCTGTATCAACAACTCATTCGATAGTTGGGGCGATTGTGGGCTTCGTTTTAATATCAAAAGGTGCATCTTATGTGTCTTGGGATACTGTTATTGAAATAGCTTCAAGTTGGGTAACATCTCCTATAATTTCAGGAGTTTTTGCTTTCTTATTGTACTTAAGTGCTAGAAAATTAATTTTAGAACGAACTAATCCTATTCAAGCCTCAATTTCAATAATACCAATATATAGTTTTTTTGTAACTGTTGTTATTTCATTAGTTACTGCAAGAAAAGGACTAAAACATGTTGGCATTAACTGGACTGATAATGAGATCTATCTATTCACTATTATTTTAAGCCTACTTGTCTCTATTATTACCGCAATATTTTTAAATAAAAATGCTTCTAAAATTAAAAGCAATGGTGTTGAATCAGCATTTGCTATTTTAATGGTTGTTACTGCTTGTGCTATGGCATTCGCACATGGTTCAAATGATGTTGCAAATGCAATTGGTCCTTTGGCAGCAATTGTAAGTGTTGTCTCTTCTGATGGAGTTATCGAGTCTTCATCTGCATTAAACTCATGGGTGCTTCTGCTCGGAGCTGTTGGTATTGTTACCGGGCTAGCAATTCTTGGTAAAAACGTTATTAAAACTGTTGGAGAAAAAATAACAAAATTAACTCCAAGTTTGGGATTTTCTGCGAATATGGCAACTGCTACGACTGTAGTTGCTGCAACATACCTTGGGTTTCCTATTTCTACAACTCACACGTTAGTTGGAGGCGTTATAGGCGTTGGTTTAGCAAATGGAGTTGGTGCTTTAGATATCAATTCAATTAAAAAGATTTTTTTATCTTGGATAGTAACAATTCCTGCTGGAGCTATATTTACGATACTTTATTATGTTTTTCTAAGGTTTATTTTTTCAGTATAGTTTTTACTTAATAAAGCTTGATATATATGCAACAGAAGCTCTATGAGCTTCAATTTTTCCAACCTCGTTCAAAGAGCCACTTTCTTTTGTGTTTAAAGAAAATATCGAAATAATAATTTGCGTAATCACTCTAAACACTCCAGGCTTATTAAAAACTTCTTCCAGATTAATTCTATAAGATATCTTCGATTCAATTGATTCAGCAAGTTTATTTATTAATTTTGAGTCAATAGGGGGCGATACCGTAGTTTCCAAAATCAATTTTTGAGCATATTTTTTAGAATTAAAATATTCATAGATAATATTTACACAAATATTTAAAAGATTTGATAGATTTTTGATATCTTCATCAATAATTTTCGTATCTAAATCCATCACACATTCATCTATACATACTTCAATCATAGCAACCTTGATAGAATCTGCTGTAGGAAAAAATTTGTATGTTGATGTTCTCTTTAGGCCTGAGTACTTTGCTAGATTTGCTATTGTTATTTCATCGATAT
>CBFHRY010000081.1:0-2748 GCA_965658385.1 Gammaproteobacteria bacterium | reverse complement strand
CCTGAAGAGGAAATAATAAAGTTCATGCTTTCATCTAAAGTTATGTTTGCTCCCATTGAGCCTAATAACTCAAACATAGTTGTTATATCTTGAAGGTAAGGTAAATTCCTTAGTGTTATATCCTCATCAGATAAAATTGTTGCTGCAATCATTGGTAATGCCGCATTCTTTGCACCACTACAATTTATTTTTCCTGAGAGCTTGTTGCCTCCTCTAATTAGTAATTTTTCCATTATCCTTTTGAATGTGTTTCTAAACTGAGGGCATGAAGCTCGCCAGATTCAAAATTGTCTTTTAATAGATTTAAGATCATTCGATGTTGTTGAATGATTGGCACTCCTGAAAATTGATTTGAAGTAACTGATAGCTTTAGATTGCAATCATCCCCAACAAAAGCAACTTCAGCATCTTGAATTTCATCAATAATTATTTTTTTTAAGATTTCTTTATCCATCTATTCCGGCATTCCCTGCATCAGAAACCCAATTCTTAATAGTCAATGTCACATTCTCATCATGCTCATCAGCAAGAGCTCTAAATTGATTTCTAAACGTAAGTCCTAGATTAACTCCATTAATTATTATATTAATAATAGCCCAGCCATTTTCTGTTTTTCTAAGTTTATACAGTATAGGATAAATGCTGTCACCTGTATTTAGTTCTTGTTTAACTTCTATGCTTTTAAGAGTTTTTTCACTATCATACTCAACAAAAATAGTTTCTATGACTTGATCTTCCCACTGAGCTAATGTTTCAGCATAGGTATCAAGAAGAGAGTCTTTAAAAATTTCAATAAACTTAGCTCTCTCATCTTTTGTTGCTTTAAAATAATATTTTTTACCCATCACAGATGCTGCTATAAGCCTAAAATCAATCATTGGCTCAAAGATTTCTTTAATTTTATCTTCAAATAAATCTCTGTCATCAGTAAACAATTGCTTGTTGTTTTTAAGAGTTTCAACCATTAATTGAGCATTTGTATCAATATAGATATATGGATTTTCCTCGGCTTTTGCTTCATAAGAACAAAGCGCTATAAAAATTGAGAAGAAATAATTTTTATGATTGGACAACATTGATTTATTATAACAGTTGATAAAATTAAAATGCGGCCTTATGAAAAAATATAACTTTTTGCAATCAGCAAAAAATACATTTCAAATAGAAGCGAAAGCTGTCTCTGATTTGTCCAATCAACTTGATTCAAATTTTGAGAAACTTTGTCTTAGTGCGCTAAAAATTAAAGGTAAGTTAGTCATTATGGGTATTGGAAAATCTGGCCATATTGGACAAAAAATAGCAGCAACCTTATCAAGCACAGGAACAAAATCGGTATTCATTCACCCAACAGAAGCAGCCCATGGAGATATGGGTCTTATTAGCAAGGAAGATATAGTTATATTAATCTCAAATTCTGGAGAAACTGATGAAATAATCAATATTATGCCTTCCATTAAAAGACTATCTAAATTAATTGCTTCCATATCAAGCAATCAAATGTCCACAATGGCAAAAGGTTCTGATATAGCCATAGTTATAAAGTCAGAGGAAGCCTGTCCACTAGATCTTGCCCCAACATCATCCACAACAGCTGCCTTAGCATTTGGAGATGCTCTTGCAATTGCTTTGCTTGAAGCAAAGGGTTTTACCAAAGATGATTTTGCTAGCTCGCATCCAGCTGGAAAATTGGGGAGAAAGCTTATAACTAGAGTTTCTGATCTGATGCATAATGGAGATGATTTGCCAAAAGTTTCCAAAGGCACTCTTTTAACTAATGCTCTCTTAGAAATGTCTGAAAAAAAGCTTGGGGTAACTTTGGTTAATAGTGGCGATAATATAATTGGCATATTCTCAGACGGTGATTTAAGAAGATGTATAAACAATTCTATTAATATAGATACAACATATATTGAAGAAGTGATGACAAAAAACTTTATCAAAATAAATAGCGATGAATTGGCAATAGATGCAGCAAAATTAATGGAAGAAAATAAAATTTTCGTACTTGCGGTTGAAAGCAATGATGATGAAATAGTTGGAATACTATCAATGCATGATTTAATACAGGCAAGGATAATATAACTATATGATAAAAAAAATTTTATCATTACTTCTCGCTAGTTCTCTTTATGCAATTGAATCAGATGATTTGGTTATAAATTCAGACAAGGTAAATATTACTAATAATGACAAAGTAATCTTCAGTGAAAATATATCTATTGATTCAGGGATAGTCTTAATCAATGCAGACATGGCTGTTTATGATAATAATACAAAAATTATTGAAATAACCGGAAATCCTTCTTCATTGAAATCACTTGATAATAAAAAGGATTTCTTTGGTAGTGCATCAAAGATCGTTTTTTATAATAACGAAAAGGTTCATCTCGTTGGAAATGCAAAAATGAAATACGAGAATATGACAATCTCATCTGAGAAAATTATATTTAGTCCCAGCACAGGTTTTATAGAATCAAATTGATTATGTTAAAAGTTAAGAATATTTCTAAAAGCATAAATAATAAAAAAATCATAAATGATATAAGTTTTTTAATTAGCGCTGGAAATATATACGGATTACTTGGTCCAAATGGTGCTGGTAAAACTACAACATTTTATACTATAGCTGGTTTGATTAAATCTGATAAAGGTAAGATTTTTCTTGGCAATGAAGATATAACGAAGCTTCCAATGCATGAGAGGTCAAAATTAGGCATAAAATATTTACCTCAAGAGCCATCTATTTTT
>CBFHRY010000080.1:0-2840 GCA_965658385.1 Gammaproteobacteria bacterium | reverse complement strand
CTCACTCAACAAATGGCATTTGGCGCGCTGGGCGGTGCAGTGTCATCTTCAATTTCAAGAGCATTGGGAGCCAATGATAAAAATAGAGCTGAAGAGCTTTTATGGCACTCGTTATATATTTCTTTTCTTGGGGCGCTAGTTTTTTTTATTGGTTTCGTGCTTTTTGGAGAAGGTTTATTAAAAATTCTTGGTGGATCAGATGCTTTACTTGATGAATCCTTGAAGTATTGTTTTGTTTATCTTGCTGGAGGAATAGTAGTTTGGTTATCGGGAAGCTTGACAGCTGCCTTAAGAGGAATGGGAGACATGCAATTCCCAGCCGTACTTACAGTTATCTGTGCTGGCATTCAAATTGTATTATCGGCTGGTTTTATTCTTGGATTATTTGGATTCCCTAAACTAGGTCTTGTTGGGTCTGCATGGTCAATGATTATTACCTCAACTTTCATGGCATGCGTAATCCTTTTTAAACTAATAAGTTCAAGCAGCCCAGTTCGCTTAAAACTAAATAAAGCGGCGCTAAAACAAGAGTTGTTTGCTGACATCTTTTCTGTTGCACTGCCAGCCTCACTCTCACCTATATTCACAGTTGGCACTGTTCTAGTTTTAACCGGTCTAATTGGTCAATTTGGTACTACCGCAATTGCAGGATATGGGATTGGCTCAAGAGTAGAATTTTTGCTAATACCAATTGTATTCAGCATTGGAACAGCAATGACAACAATGGTAGGAACAAATATTGGAGCTAATAATATTTATCGTGCTGAGCAAATTGGCATGGTCGGAGCGACTTCTTCAGGTTTGCTATCTGGATTAATTGGATTAATTTTGGCTCTTACTCCTGATTTCTGGATATCATTTTTTACATCTGACCAAGAAGTCCTGAGCATCACTAAAATATATATACAAATCTTAGGAGTGTGTTATCTGTTTCAGGGGGTGGGTCTTTCATTATATTTTGCATCGCAAGGAGCAAACTCTATGAAGTGGCCAATTATAATTACTGCTATAAGATTTATTGCATTTACAGTTGCTGCACTCTTGTCTGTTTACTATTTTGCTACAGGTGTTGAAGGTATATTCTATTCTTCTGCTGGAGCCATGACTTTGTTTGGGATACTAATGTTTATAGCTGTTAAAAAAGGAGCATGGCAATAAACAACTAAATCGGCATTAGATTTAACCCAACTCGATCTTTCATAAATATAATTTTACTTACTGCCTAGTAAGATTGATTTGAAAATTCATAATCAATGATTATCTTCTTTTAAAAAATAAAACTATTCCGGAGATTGAGGTAAACAAAGCAAGAAAGGAAAAAATCTTTAAAAGAAGATTGTCGATATTATCTCTATCAACCCAATCCATTATATGAAATCCCCACATTAGATCCCATATTCGCCATTGTTTTGATCTAATGGCAACAATTTCTCCGCTGTATGCATCTATATAAATATTTATATTTTTATTGTCTTTATTTATTGAAGTTACTTTGTATATTGGGAGTTTTTTACCTCTATATTCTGAGCCTCTTACCTGCTCTTGAATCAACATGATATTAATTGGCTCCAGATAGGTTTCCTTGACTACAATATCTTCAATAATTTCATGTGAAATTTTTTCTGACCTTGTCTGAGTTTGATTAATTTCAATCTCTTGATTTTTTAAGTATTGCTCCCCTCTAACATTTTCAATCTTATTAAAAGCAAAATAGATGCCCGAAATTGTCCACAACAATAATTGTATTGAAACTAGCAGGCTTATGTATTTGTGGAATTTTCTTAAGGTCATAAATTATTATAACAATTATGAATAATATGATTATTTTTGAGCAATTTAATTTTTTGATATAGTATACTCCCCATGGGTATAAAATTTACTATATTGGTTCTGCTTTTGATCTCGAGTAATATTGATGGGAGGCCTATTTCATATTCTGGTGGATCAACGCTAATGATGTTTTCAGATAATATGAAAGATTCAATTTATTATCACTATTCACCCACTTACAAATACTCTGTTGGAATAGAGCAGGTAAAGGATAAATATTTTAAAGAAAATTCTTCATATCTCAGATTAACTTATCTTGCGGATAGAAAAAATACTCAAAATTCTCAAAGAAATTTGTATCTTCAATCAGGCTTGAGCACCAATGGTGAGGATGACTACTTTTATGGCGCTCACGGAGATTGGGAGACTCGAAGGTGGTTTGTAGGATTTGGTTTAAAAAAAGTTAAAAAAGAAATGGATAACTACAGTCAACAATATCTTCAAATGGGTGTTGCTCCTTACCTTGGTGAATATGGTGATTTACATACCTGGTTAATGATCAAAACTAAAAAAAACTCTTTAAATAATGACTGGTCAACATATCCCGTTTTAAAGTTTTTTAAAGGAGTTTCGCTCATTGAGTTTGGTTATAACAATAAGACTGAATGGGATGTGAATTATATATATAGATTTTAGAGAGGAAATATTATGAAACTAATAGGCGTATTTTTAATTTTATTATCGTCATGGGCAGTGGCGTCAGATCATTCTCATGATCATATGAATCATTCGGATATGATGCATCATTCTCATGAAGGACATCTTCATGAAAAACTTGTTGATGGTGAAAAATTAATAGTAAATCCTGAGAAATTTGATAAGTTTATTTCAGGCCTCACAAATGCTCAGGTAGCGGTTGTAAGTGTGAAAGGAATGGTTTGTGATTTTTGTGCAAGAGGGATTGAAAAAACATTCCAAAAAGACAAAAAAGTAAAAAAAATCGATGTTGATTTAGGCCAAGGTAAGGTTTTGGTAGCATTTGATAAAGGCATTGATATTAGTTTTGAAGA
>CBFHRY010000079.1:0-2844 GCA_965658385.1 Gammaproteobacteria bacterium | reverse complement strand
TCATTAAATAAATAAATTGTAGTCAATTTGTAGTCAATTTCTCATTTACGGGGGGCAGGAGTACCAGCCGGGTACCCCGGGTATATATCTAGTGGTTGAATATTTTGAGAGGTTTTGGGGCGTTAACTAGATTTTCTATATATAAAAAATTATAAGCTTAATACTAAGCATAACTATCCCAACATAAGTTGTTAACATGCCTGAAATTCTTAAAAAAGGATTGTAATCAAAAAAAGCAAAACATATTGCGTGAGCGATTCTGCCATAGGTAAAAATTAAAGATGCAATAAGCATATAGACGTATGAAGTATCTCCTACTAACTCAGAGACCAATAACAACAACAAATATAAAGGAACATATTCTGAAAAGTTGCCGTGAGCTCTTATATTTCTATTAAGCTTCTCTTCTGTAACTTCCTTATCCATCTTAAAGAATAGTTTCATTACAGGACTTCCTCTCATATAACCCACTCGCATTGCAAGAAAGATGTAAAAGAGAGAAAGAGTACTTATAAATATTGGGGTAAGAAATATATTCATAATTTTCTCCAAAACAAGAATATTTAGTTTAACAAATTCCTTCAGACATCATTTTATACATAAAGTAATATAATATTAAGATGGATACTAAATTAAAAAAATTAATAGAAAAAGCACGTAAATTAATTAAACCTATTTCGCCAATAGAAATCCAAAAAAATATTGAAGATTACTACATCATTGATGTACGTGAGCCTGATGAAGTTTCAGTATCTGGTAAAGTTAAAGGAGCATTAAATATTCCAAAAGGAGTTATAGAGACCGACATGAAGCTTGATAAAGAAGTTAAAGCTGACCAACTTATTGTAGTTTATTGTGAAAGTGGAAATAGGGCAGCTCTTGCTGGTAAATGTTTAATGGATGCTGGATATACAAATATATATAACTTAGGCGGATTTAAGGATTGGGTAAAAGCTGGGGGTCAAATTGAATTTGCTGCTTAGACAATTATTTGACCATAGTTCATCAACTTATACATATATCATTGGTTCAAATGATGATGCATTAATTATTGACCCAGTAAAGGAAAATGTTTCTCAATACATTAATCTATTAGATGAGTTAGGTTTATCTTTGAAAATGGCCTTAGATACTCATGTTCATGCTGACCATGTTACTGGCTCAGGTTTATTACAACAACAAAAAGCTTGTGAGGTAGGCTCACCTATAGATTCAGCCGCTTGTTGTGGAAGCTTTTCATTTAAAGATGGAACTGTGTTGGAGCTAGGTGCACTCAAGTTCAAGTGTTTATTTACACCAGGTCACACAAATGATTCTTATTGTTTTTATTTTGAGAATCCTGAGTGGGTATTTACTGGTGATACGCTCTTAATTAGAGGAACAGGAAGAACAGATTTTCAAAATGGGTCTGCTGACAATCTTTATGAAAGCTTGCACCAAAAATTGCTAACTTTACCTCCAAATACGATTGTTTATCCTGGACATGATTATAGGGGCATGACCTCATCAACTATTGACGAAGAAAAAAATAATAATCCAAGATTATTACTTGCAAAAAAAGATGATTTCATAAATCACATGAATAATTTAAAGCTACCAGACCCAAAAATGATGGATGTTGCAGTTCCAGCAAACCTTAAATTAGGATTAGAATAAGCTAGAGAAATTCTTATTTCAGAATCCCCTACGGGATGCCAATTTACTGAGAAGCCCATAATAGTAGGCTTTTTTAATCTCCAGCAAAAGGAGAGCCAAAGACACCAACTCCCAGTTCAGCCCATAGCAACAAAAAAATTAAAATAGCTATTGCCCATACAAATTTCATAAACAAACCCTACTAAATTTTAGTCTTCATATATTTTTATATTATGTAAAGAATTTATTTATAAATTAATTATTAATTAATATTTTTAATGTTAACTTAGTTTAGTAATTTAAATTTTTTAATGAGGATAAAAAAATGAAAAATATATTTTTAGTATTAGTATTTGGGGTCTTTGCTTCAAACTCATATGCATTAGACATTAAAGGTGATGCGTATGATTTCACAGGAAACATAACTTCCATAACGTTAACTGATGAGGGCGGTGTAATTAATGTTGTTGGTGAAACCGGAGAATATGGAAAAGTTTGGTTAACTTACAATTTAAATCTTGATAATCCTGCAACTCCTAATCAAGGTTCTTTCACCGGAAGAGCTGTTGCTATTGATGATAATGGAAATAGAAACTCAGCTACCAGACAGGGTGTTTGGGAGAGAAAAGGCAACATGATGCACTTTAAATCACTAGATGATGTTAGTGATGGCAACCAATATCTATGTATCACTTCAGCCAATCTTTCCGACGATTCACTAACGATGAAATTTTATTCAGTTAAATAGAGGTTTTTTTATGGAATATTTAGTATTAGCTGATTTTAAAACCAATCCAGGAATGGCAGACGATATGGCAGCAGTCTTTAAAGAGGCTCTAGTAGAAACTAGAGCTTTTGATGGCTGTAATGCAATCGATGTTTATTTCGAGGAAAAAACTAGTACCTTTACTTTAGTAGAGGATTGGCAAACCCTTGAGCATTATGAGAAATACCTTCAGTGGAGAATAGATGGGGGTATAGCAGAATTACTGAATCCAATTTTAGATGGTGGTTGGGATTCTGTGGTAAATAGTGTGAAAAGGCTTGGGAAGGCTCAAGCAATTTAATTAAATATAGGATACCTGCTTATTTGAAATTAGTGGGTATTCTTTTTTAAGTGTTCCAGAAGTTTTTTTGAGAACTCGTTAATAATATTTTCCTCGACAAGATGCCGCATATTATCAATAACCAGCAGAATGCTGTTTTTAA
>CBFHRY010000078.1:0-2923 GCA_965658385.1 Gammaproteobacteria bacterium | reverse complement strand
AAGAGTTCTATCAACAAGAGTATTGCGGGTGTGTATATAGTCTTAGAGATACCAATAAATGGAGAAGAGAAAATAATAAAGACAGAATTATAAGAGGTATTAAGTTTTACTCTTAATATAGCATTTGGGAATTGCTATATTTGTGCTTTATAATTTCCAACCATGTCGTCAGGCTTAAAATTCAGAAAAGCTCTCAAAGAGAATAGCCCTCTTATAATTCCAGGTGCAATTAATGCGTACTCAGCTATATTGGCTGAAAAGTCTGGACATCAAGCGCTTTACCTTTCAGGTGGGGGTGTGGCTGCAGCATCATATGGAATTCCAGATTTAGGTATTACCTCCTTAGAGGATGTTCTTATAGATGTGAAGCGAATTACAAACGCTTCTTCTTTGCCATTGCTTGTAGATATTGATACGGGGTGGGGTGGTGCATTCAATATATCTAGGACAATAAAAGAGATGATTCAAGCAGGAGCTGCAGCAGTGCACATTGAAGATCAAGTTTCACAAAAAAGGTGTGGCCATAGACCAAATAAATCACTTGTATCATCAACTGAAATGGAAGACAGAATAAAAGCAGCTGTTGATGGTAGAACAGATGAAGCTTTTTTTATAATGGCTCGTACTGATTCATTTGCAAATGAAGGCATGAGTGGGGCAATAGAAAGAGCTCAAAGCTATATTGAGAACGGTGCTGACGGTATTTTTCTTGAAGCAGTTACAAGTCTAGATGATTACAAAACACTCAAAGAGTCTATTTCGGCTCCGGTTTTAGCCAATATAACTGAATTTGGCAAAACACCTTTATTCACTAAAGATGAATTGAGTGCGGTAGGGGTTGATATGATGCTTTTCCCTCTATCTGCTTTTAGAGCTATGAGCCAAATAGCGGAAAAAGTTTACATTTCGCTGGCTAAAGACGGGACACAAGGCCCTCTGTTAGATATAATGCAGACCCGTGAAGAGTTATATGAAAGACTCAATTATCATGAATATGAAAATAAGCTCGATGAGCTTTTTTCAAAAAATACAAACTAGGGGACCCATAAAATGGTAAAAAAACTAGAAGGTGCTGGCTTAAGAGGTCAGGTTGCAGGAGAAACCTCATTATCAACTGTTGGACAGATTGAAGGATTAGCATATAGAGGTCATAAAATCGAAACCTTAGCTGAGAAAGCTACATTTGAAGAAGTTGCTTACCTACTTTTATACAATAAATTACCTAATCAAGGTGAACTAGACTCATATAAGGCATTGCTTAAAGGTCAAAGAGATCTGCCACAAGATTTAAAAGATGTTCTAAAGAAAATCCCAGCTGAAGCCCATCCTATGGATGTTATGCGAACAGGAACTTCAATGCTTGGAAATCTTGAACCTGAGGGAGATTTTTCTAATCAACTAAACTCAATTAATAGAATGATTGCGACTATGCCATCTATTGTTACTTATTGGTACAAATATTCTCACGAGGGCCTAGACATAGATCTTGTTAATGATGAAGATAGTATGGCTGGCCATTTCCTTCATATTCTTCATGGTAAGTCACCATCTGATTTACATAGAAAAGTTATGGATGTTTCATTAGTTTTATATGCCGAGCATGAGTTTAATGCATCAACTTTTACATCTAGGGTTTGTGCCTCTACTATGTCAGATATTCATTCATGTGTTGTAGCGGCCATTGGATCATTAAGAGGTCCTCTGCATGGTGGTGCAAATGAAAAAGCTATGGAATTAATTGAAAATTGGACTTCTAGAGAAGAAGCTAAAACCAATATTCTTTCTATGCTAGAAAGAAAAGAAAAGATTATGGGGTTTGGTCATGCTGTTTACTCTATAAGAGACCCAAGAAACGCAGTTATTAAAGAATACGCTAAAGAATTATCAGATTTGGCTGATGATGATACTTTATACCATGTTGCCGAAGAGGTTGAAAAAGTCATGGCTGATGAAAAGAAAATGTTTGCTAATGCAGATTTTTTTCATGCCCCTGCATATTTTTACATGGGAATACCTACAAAATTATTCACACCAATATTTGTCATGTCTAGAGTCTCTGGTTGGACTGCGCATTGCATGGAGCAAAGAGCAAACAATAGAATAATTAGACCTAGTGCTGAGTATACAGGTGTTGAAAGCTCTGAATGGGTAGACATAGCTGACAGGACATAAAAATGTCATCAAATGTTGACCTTAATGTAAGGCCAGACTACGACAACATTATTACTGAAATTGCTGAGTATGTTGATTCATATAATATTGATTCTAAACTTGCACTGGAAACAGCAAGAAACTGTTTAATAGATACTATTGGTTGCGGGCTTTTAGCTCTTCAATTTCCTGCATGTACAAAAATGCTCGGTCCAGTTGTTGATGGCACAACAGTGCCTTTTGCAGTAAGGGTGCCTGGAACAAATTTTAAATTAGATCCAATCAAAGCTGCATTTGATATTGGCTGTTCGGTTAGGTGGTTAGATTATAATGATACTTGGTTAGCTGCTGAATGGGGTCATCCATCTGATAATCTTGGTGCTATTCTTTCAGTAACAGATTTTGTATCCCAAAAAAATATAGACAAAGGTGAAAAACCTCTTTGTGTCAAAGATATTCTCCACTGCATGATAATGGCACATGAAATTCAGGGAGTTCTTGCATTAAAAAATAGTTTCAATAGAGTTGGCTTAGATCATGTTGTACTTGTAAAAGTTGCATCTACTGCTATAGCTACAAAACTTTTAGGTGGGAACCTCGATCAGATCAAAGATGCAGTTTCACATGCATGGGTTGATGGACAAAGTTTAAGAACATATCGACATGCTCCAAATGCTGGATCAAGAAAAAGTTGGGCGGCTGGTGATGCAACAAGTAGAGCAGTAAGACTTGCAATGATTGTTCTTCAGGGTGAGATGGGCTATCCAGGAGT
>CBFHRY010000077.1:0-3049 GCA_965658385.1 Gammaproteobacteria bacterium | reverse complement strand
AAGAGGAAGACTTAATTCAGAATCTATATGTGTTAAGCAGCCATGTTCAAATATTATGTTTCACTACAAAAGGTAAGGTTTTTTGGTTAAAAGTCTATGAAATTCCAGTAGCATCTAGGATTTCTAAGGGCAGGCCGCTAGTCAATATGTTGAATTTAGATGATGATGAGTCAGTTAGTGAAATACTCCCAGTCGATGAATTTTCAGATGATAAATATATTTTCATGGCAACTAGAAAAGGCACAACAAAGAAGACTAATCTGAGTTTATTTGCCAAGAAATATAAATCAGGTATTAAAGCAATTAACTTAGATGATGATGATGTGCTTATTGGAACTGCAATAACATCAGGCGAAGATGAGATACTTCTTGCTTCTTCATCTGGCAAATTAATTAGATTCTCCGAATCTCATGTTAGGCCAATGGGTAGAACAGCAAGAGGGGTAAGAGGCATCAAGCTAAAAAAAGGTGAGAAATTAATATCACTTATGCTAGGCGATCCATCTAAAACTATTTTATGCGTCTCAGAAAATGGATTTGGCAAGAAAACAAATCTTGACGACTTTCCTTCTCATAATAGAGGCGGCCAAGGCGTAATTTCAATGAAGACAAGTGAAAGAAATGGAATTATGGTTTCATCAACTCTAGTTGAAGATGATGATGGAATTATGTTGATTAGTGATAAAGGTACAATGATAAGAACTTCTGTTGAACAAGTGCCAACATTAAGCAGAAATACACAGGGCGTAAAAATAATTACTCCAAAAGATGGAGAGAAACTAATTGAATGCGTAACTATCCCCAAAGAAGATGATGAGGATGATGATCAATGAGGAAATGGAATTTTTGTGCTGGACCTGCGGTAATATCTGAAGAGGTATTAACTGAAGTTAGAGACGAGCTTCTTGAATGGGGAGGCTCTGGTATGTCTATTATGGAAATGAGTCATAGGTCTAATATTTACGACAAAGTTGCAGTCGATGCTAAAAATGATCTAATTGATATTTTATCGATCCCAGAAACTCATGATGTACTTTTTCTTCAGGGAGGAGCAACTCAACAGTTTGCGACTATCCCACTTAATTATGCTAATAAAACTAAAGAAGCAGATTACATTTTGTCTGGGACTTGGTCAAAAAAGGCAATAGCAGAAGCATCAAAACTTATTAAGGTTAATACCATTGCTTCATCTGAAGACAATGGATCATTTAACTATGCACCTCACCCAGATTCATGGGAGTTTTCATCAAATGCATCCTATGTTCATTATTGTCCAAATGAGACAATTCATGGAGTAGCTATTCACCAAGCACCTAAAATATCTCAACCTTTAATTGCTGACATGTCTTCAGTAATTCTAAGCGAACCAATAGATGTTTCTCGTTTCTCAATGATATATGCTGGTGCTCAGAAAAATATTGGACCTGCAGGACTAACAGTTGCAATAATTGAAAAAAGTTTTATGGACTCTGATAACGAAGACTTACCAAATATTTTAAGGTTTTCAAAACATGCTGCTTCTGACTCAATGCTAAATACACCACCTACATTTGCATGGTATATGGCAGGAAAAGTTTTTCAATGGATTAAAAAATCTGGTGGGCTGAACTATTTCAAGGAACAAAATAACCTTAAAGCATCAACTTTATATGATTATGTTGATTCATCAGATTATTATCACAACCCCGTAAAAGTAGATAACCGTTCTATAATGAATGTACCATTTATCTTAAGAGATTCCTCTCATGATGCTGCATTCTTAGAAGAGTCTACTTCTGCTGGGCTTTTAAATTTAAAAGGTCATAGGTCTGTTGGGGGTATGAGAGCTAGTATATATAACGCAATGCCAATCGAAGGAGTTCATGCATTAATTGATTTTATGAAAGACTTCGAGAACAGGAATGGATAAATCATGCCAGGAAAAGATCTCAACTTACTAAGAAATAAAATAGATAAGATAGATAAGGATATATTAAAGCTTATTCAAAAGAGAGCTAATATTGCTATAGAAGTTGGCGATATTAAAAATAAAACCAATCCAGGAAAAATTCTATACAAACCTGAAAGAGAATCTTCAATTCTTCGTAATATTCTTAAATCTAATAAAGGTCCTGTTTCTGATGAAAGAATCAGAGTTATTTATAAAGAATTGATATCTGCCTGTCTATCATTAGAAGAGGGTCTTAAGGTTGGTTATCTGGGGCCTGAAGGCACTCATTCTGAAGCAGCAGTGCTTGATCACTTTGGCTCAAAAATCAATCGAATTCCTAACCAAACTATCGATGATGTTTTTTATCAGGTACTTAATAAAGAAATAGACTTAGGGGTGGTTCCTGTAGAAAATTCTACAGAAGGCGTAATAAATACAACTTTAAATTGCTTGGCTGATAATAAAGATATATATATTGGTGGAGAGATATTTTTGAACATCAATCACCAATTAGCTGCATCAAAAAAATTAGATATTAAAAATGCTATCGCTATTGCGTCGCATCCTCAAGCCCTCGGCCAATGTAATAAATGGATTGATAGAAACATTGGTTCAATTAAAAGATTAGAGATGTCTAGTTCAGCTGAAGCTGCGAAATATGCAAAACAAAACTCAAATATTTTATGTATTGTTAATTCTCTGGCGGTATCAAAATATAAATTAAAAGTTATCAAAAAAAATATTCAAGATTACTCAGAAAATAAAACTAGATTCTTGGTTATAGGCAGAGAAAAAGTAAGCAAGACCGGGAACGATAAAACCTCAATGCTTATCCAAACTGAAAACAATCCAGGAGCATTGCTTGGAGTGCTGGCACCATTTGATGAAAAGAAAATAAACCTTAGTAAGATAGAGACTCGCCCCTCAAGAGATAATGCAAATTCTCATGACTTTTTTATAGATTGTGAAGGTCATCAATCTGATAGAAAATTAAAGATTGTTATTAATAAGATTAAAGATTCAGGCGCATATGTAAGGTTGCTTGGATCATATCCTGAATTCTTATGAAAGAACTCTTGGATTTTTTAAATCATGGAATAGATGAGCTCCATCCTTATG
>CBFHRY010000076.1:0-3149 GCA_965658385.1 Gammaproteobacteria bacterium | reverse complement strand
AGAAAAGAATTACCGTGGTATGTTTATAAAAAAGATATTCCAAATAATGAAATTTATGTATGTCAAGGTGTAGATAATAACCTTTTGATGTCTAAAAGAATTGAGATTGATTCACTTCATAAGATAAATGATATAGATCTAGAATTACCATTAAAATGCAGCGTTCAAGTTAGGCATCTACAAAAACCTATTAGTGCAAATCTTTCTAATACTAATGGGGTTTATTTTATTGATTTTGATGAGCCAGTAAGAGCTGCTGCACCTGGTCAATCTGCTGTTATCTACAATGAAAATATTTGTATTGGAGGTGGAGTTATATCTAAATCTTTTTAATGTATTAATTGTATTTAAAGTTTGATATAAAGTGACATATGAGCAATAACTTCAATAATATATCCCCTCTTGATAATCGATACTCATCTAAAATAGAAAGTGTTAGGGCTAATTTCTCTGAATTTGCTTTAGTAAAAATTCGATTTGAAATTGAAATTGACTGGATAATATATCTCTGCAAGAACAAACCGAAGCTGTTTAAAAAAATTAGTGACACTTCAATTAAGAAGCTTGAAAAATTTAAAAATAATTTTGATGATAGTTATGTAACTAAGATTAAAAAGATTGAATCAGTAACCAATCATGATGTTAAAGCAGTTGAGTACTTTATAAGAGATTACTTTATAAAAGATAATGTGTTGAAGAGCTATATTCAATATATACATTTTGGATTGACTAGTGAGGATATAAATTCTCTTTCATATGCTGTAATGATAAAGAATGGCATAGAGATTTATCTTGCAGATATTGAGAGCTTAAACTCAGATATAAACATCAAGGCTTTTGAATGGGCTGATATATCGTTTCTCTCAAGAACTCACGGTCAACCAGCATCGCCATCTACCTTGGGTAAAGAGCTGGAGGTTTTTAAAACAAGATTAATCAGACAGATATCTGCTTTGAAATCAATCAAACCTTTGGCAAAATTTAGCGGCGCTACTGGAAATTATCATACTTTTTATATACTTGATCCAAAAATAAATTGGCAAGCTTTTACAAATAAATTTATAAAATCTTTTGGGGTTACTCAAAACACACATACCACACAAATTGAACCTCACGATTGGATTGCTGAAACATCTCATTCGATCATTAGAATTAACAATATCCTCATTGATCTTAGTCAAGATATGTGGATATATATTTCTAATGAAATTTTTAAATTAAAACTTTTAAAAAATGAAGTTGGTTCATCAACAATGCCACACAAAGTTAATCCCATAGATTTTGAAAATGGTGAAGGCAATTTGGGTATTTCTAATTCCCTACTAGAATTTTTTGCAAACAAACTCACCAAATCTAGACATCAAAGAGACTTGTCAGATTCAACTGTTCTAAGAAATGTTGGTCTTGGTTTTGGCTATTCTATACTTTCAATAAAATCTATCTTAAGAGGTATAAATAAGATAGATCCAAATTTAGATTTTATTCAAACTGAACTAAATGATAATTGGGAGGTTCTCGCTGAAGCTGTGCAAACGATTATGCGCTATGAAGGCATACCGGATGCATATGAACAGCTAAAAGATTTATCAAGAGGCTCTAAGTTAGACTCATTGACCTATAAAGAGTTTGTTAATAACTTAGATATTTCTAAAAAATCAAAAAAAATACTCATAAAACTAACTCCATCAACTTATATTGGTTTAGCTAATAGATTATCAAAATCGTCAAAATAAATTATTTTTGTAGCAAAACTACAAATAAATATATGCTTTAACCCTATATTTAAAGCATTTATTTGTATGTATTGACTGTAATTACTTCTTATTATTTACTTCACTACATATTAATAACTCGGTACAAATAATGAGTAACAATTTAAATGACATTAAAGATATTGACAGAATGGATTCTCCAAATTGGAATTCCATCAATCCTAAATATGTTCAAAGAATGAGATTACAGAATAAATTTAAATCTGGTATAGATATTGCTAAGTATACTTCATCAATAATGAGAAGAGATATGGAGGCATATGATAATAATAATGAAAACTATACACAATCTTTAGGTTGTTGGCATGGTTTTATTGGACAACAAAAATTAATATCTATAAAAAAACATTTTCAAAGTACTGATAGAAAATATCTTTACCTATCCGGATGGATGATAGCTGCTTTAAGGTCTGAGTTTGGCCCTCTTCCAGATCAGTCAATGCATGAAAAAACATCAGTTGCATCATTAATTAAAGAGCTTTACACATTCTTACGCCAGGCTGATGCCAGAGAACTTGGTGGACTTTTTAGAGAGCTGGATAATGCTAAAGGAGATAAAATATTAGAAGTCCAAAATAAAATAGATAATTTTCAAACTCATATAGTCCCTATAATTGCAGATATTGATGCTGGTTTTGGTAATGAAGAGGCAACTTATCTAATGGCTAAACAAATGATTGAAGCAGGAGCTTGTGCAATTCAAATAGAAAACCAAGTCTCAGATGAGAAACAATGCGGACATCAAGATGGTAAAGTAACTGTACCTCATGCAGATTTTTTAGCTAAGATAAATGCTGTTAGATATGCATTCCTAGAACTTGGTGTTGATGATGGGGTTATAGTAGCTCGAACAGATTCTCTTGGTGCCGGACTAACTAAACAAATTGCTGTTACAAAAGAAAAAGGTGACTTGGGAGATCAATATAATTCTTTTCTAGACGTTGAAGAAGTTTCAACAGAACAGATGAATCATGGAGATGTTCTAATCAATCAAAATGGTAAGCTCGTTCGCCCGAAACGTCTTCCTAGTAATTTATATAAATTTAAAGAAGGTACAGGAGAAGCTAGGTGTATTTTAGATAGTATAACAAGCCTTCAGAATGGCGCAGATTTGATCTGGATTGAGACTGAGAAACCTCACATAGGTCAAATAGGAGGGATGATGAATGAAATTAAGAAAGTTATACCTAACGCAAAATTAGTATATAACAACAGTCCCTCTTTCAATTGGACATTAAATTTTAGACAACAAGTTTATGATCAATGGAAAGAAAATGGTAAAGATATATCTGAATATGACAGAGAAAATCTTATGAATGAAAAATATGATGCAACGGAGCTTTCAGATTATGCAGACGAAAAAATTAGAACCTTCCA
>CBFHRY010000075.1:248-3270 GCA_965658385.1 Gammaproteobacteria bacterium | reverse complement strand
AATTGATGTATGAGAATAGAATCGAAAAGATTTTGGTGCTTAATGCTGATAATTCATTAAGCGGTCTTGTAACCATGAAAGACATTGAAAAATCAGCTGAACACCCTGATGCAACAAAAGATTCATCAGGAAGATTGATGGTTGGAGCAGCGCTTGGTACTGGTTCAGATACCCTGGAGAGAGCAAAAGCCCTGCATGGAGTTGGTGCTGATTTATTTGTAATCGATAGCGCCCACGGTCATTCTGAGAATGTTCTACAAACTATAAAAGAAGTAAAAAACAATTTTCCAGATATTGAAGTTATTGGCGGCAATGTAGCTACTCCCGAAGGCGCTTTGGCGTTAGTAGATGCAGGAGCCGATGCCATCAAGGTTGGTATGGGTCCAGGCTCAATTTGTACCACTAGAATAATTGCTGGAATCGGGGTGCCACAAATTACTGCAATATTGACTATTAGAGATGCGCTTGAGGGAAAAGGTGTAAAAATTATCGCTGACGGCGGCATCAGATTCTCTGGTGATATTGCAAAAGCTATAGCTGCTGGAGCTGATTCTGTGATGATGGGTGGTGTTTTTGCTGGAACTGAGGAAGCTCCAGGTGAGGTTGAGTTATTCCAAGGTAGGAGTTTCAAAACTTATAGAGGCATGGGTTCCATTGGAGCTATGACAGATAGAAAAGAGGCTTCTAATAGATATCTTCAAGATGATATTGATCCTGAGAAGCTTGTACCAGAAGGTATTGAAGGACGAGTGCCTTACAAAGGCTTAGTCATAAATGTTATTAATCAATTAATTGGCGGAGTTAGACAAAGTATGGGCTACGTTGGCTGTAAAACTATTGATGCAATGAAAAAGGATAGTCAGTTTATTGAAATTACAAATGCCGGTATGGCAGAAAGTCATGTTCATGATGTAATGATTACCAAAGAAGCACCAAATTATCAAAGAGGTTAAAAGATTAAATGTCTAATCTTTCTATTAGCAAGAAAAGTATTGATACCATATTAGTTCTTGATTTTGGTTCTCAATATACCCAGTTGATTGCTAGAAGAATTAGAGAATCAAATGTCTATTCGGAAATTCTTCCTTGGGATATTGATGAGAATAAAATTAAAGATATCAACCCGGTTGGCATTATTCTTTCAGGCGGACCTGAGTCAGTGACCCAAAGCTATACACCAAGAATTCCTCAGATAGTTTTTGATTTAGATATGCCTTTACTTGGCATATGTTATGGGATGCAAACGTTAGCAGAGCAAATGGGAGGCCAAGTTATTTCATCAAGTCATAAAGAGTTTGGTCATGCTGAATTAAATATTGAAAGTGAATCAAAAATTTTTGATGGTATAGGTGATAAGTTAAATGTTTGGATGAGTCATGGCGATCAAGTTCAAGACTTGCCTGATAATTTTAAATTAATTGCATCAACAACTAATGCACCTATTGCTGCTATGCAGCACGAAAGTAAAGATATATTTGCTTTGCAATTCCACCCAGAAGTTACTCATACCAATGATGGTCATGTGATCTTAAATAATTTCATATTTAATGTTTGCAATGCTAAACAAGATTGGAAGATGGATGATTTGATCAATCAAAGAATTCAAGAAATTAAAGATCAAGTAAAAGATCAGAAAGTTTTATTGGGTTTGTCTGGAGGAGTTGATTCTTCGGTTACCGCTGCGTTATTGCATCAAGCAATTGGAAAAAATCTAACTTGCGTATTTGTTGATAACGGCCTTCTTAGGAAGGGAGAAGCCCAAGAGGTAATGACAACCTTTAAAGAAAACATGAGTCTAAATGTTATTAAATCTGATAGCGAGGATGTTTTTTTAAGACATCTTAAGGGTGTATCGGACCCCGAGCAGAAAAGAAAAATAATCGGCAGAACTTTCATTGATGTATTTGATGCTGAGGCAACAAAACTAAAAGATATTAACTTCCTAGCTCAAGGCACTATTTACCCTGATGTTATTGAATCTTCTGGCTCAGAATCTAAAGAAGCTAGGGTAATAAAATCTCATCATAACGTCGGCGGATTGCCTGATGAAATGAAGATGGATCTTGTCGAGCCTCTTCGTGATTTATTCAAGGATGAGGTTAGAAAAATGGGCGTTGAGCTTGGCTTATCTGCTGAGATGCTCAATAGACATCCTTTCCCAGGACCTGGTCTTGGAGTAAGAATAATTGGAGAAATTTCAAAAGCAAAAACAACTGTACTAAAAGAGGCAGATCATATTTTTATTCAAGAGCTTATAAAAGCAGATCTCTACGATAAAGTAAGTCAAGCCTTCGCTGTTTATCTTCCAATAAAATCAGTTGGAGTTGTTGGTGATGAGAGAAGGTATGCAGAAGTAATTGGTCTCAGAGCAGTTGAAACAGTAGACTTTATGACCGCAAGATGGGCTCACTTACCTTATGAGTTTTTAGAGCATGTTTCCAATCGAATAGTTAATGAAATAGAAGAGGTAAGCAGGGTGGTCTATGACATTTCCAGCAAACCGCCTGCAACTATTGAGTGGGAGTAGTTTGTCGCCCTACAACCCCCATTCCTACGCTAATCTGTAGTTACACGATAGTTACACACCCCTTGTAACTAAAGCATTCCTTAATCCGAGTTACACGAAAAGTTACACGAAATCTCCACTATTCCTTTTTAATAGTATCAAGTATGCTATGCGAACTTATTTGTAAGTGATACCCACAAATGTATCTATATCCTATGTGTATAGATTAAATTTGAGGTGTATTAAATGAATGGAGCAACACTAACTTGGCTTATGCGATTAGGAATTAAACCAAAGCATATAAGGAAGATTGTTAAGAAATAAAAAAAGGGCAATAAAGCCCTTTTTCTATATTTACACAAACACAAGTTTAGATTATCATGATAAGGTATTTTTAAGAGAACTGTATGTTTAAACCACTTTCAAAAGTCTTAGTTGTTGTTGCCATGCTTAATGCCTTTGTTGGGCAAGCATTGGCTTATACATCTATGTCTTGTGAAATGTCGGCAGATTCTC
>CBFHRY010000075.1:0-238 GCA_965658385.1 Gammaproteobacteria bacterium | reverse complement strand
AGTTTAGATTATCATGAAGCGTTAGATTTAGTAGAGAGCGCATATTTAGAGGGCCGTTTCAGCTACTTGGAATGGGTAACTACTCGACAAGAATTTCTGACAACCCGCCTGACATTAATAGAGGCTGCTTCTCAAGTTCATTTAAGCAAAACAGAAATTGAAACACTCACAGGTCTCGCGCTGAAGACTGAACACAATGATGACTCAATGCACTCAAGTCACCAAGACAATTTGCAGC
>CBFHRY010000074.1:0-3382 GCA_965658385.1 Gammaproteobacteria bacterium | reverse complement strand
TCTTGGCTTTAGCACCTTTATAACCCTAATACTCACCCCAGCTGTTTTAGCATTACCATATGGAATTAGAAATGACTTTAAGAAATATGTTAAAGCCAGAGATTAATCTATTACAATAAAGTATGACTAATAAAAAAGAAGAAATTAATTTTGAATCAGCCTTAACTGAGCTTGAAAAAATTGTACTCAAACTTGAAGATGACAGCATCAATCTAGAAGAATCTGTTCAGTCATTTGAGGATGGGATTGAGCTTGTAAAAAAATGCCAAAAACAATTGAAAGAAGCTGAGCTAAAAGTTAATAAACTTCTCGATGATGGATCATTAGAAGAGTCTGAAAAAACCTAAGGAAGAAATGCTTAAAGATTTTCTTCAGTTTGTTCAGACTAAGGTTAGTTTAAATACAGAAAATCTTATTGGTAACTTAAATGAGATTGAGAAATCAATGGCTCATACGTCACTTGCATCAAGTAAAATGATAAGAGCTGCATTGTTGATAGCGTCAGGTAAGCTTAATGCAAACATACATGGGTCTAGTTTGATAACTCTAGCCTCTGCAGTAGAAATGATGCATAGCTACTCTCTTATTCATGATGATCTGCCTTGCATGGATGATGATGATTTTAGGAGATCTAAGCCTTCAAATCATATAGTTTTCGGGGAAGCTAATGCTGTACTTGCAGGTGATGCTCTTCAAGCTCTTGCATTTGAAACAATTGTAAATGATAAGCTTTTATCTGATGAGCAAAAAATACAAAGTATAAAAATTTTATCTTCAGCATGTGGAAAAAATGGGATGATTTATGGCCAGCATCTTGATATAGAAAATGAACAAAACCCAGATCTTGATATAAATGAATTAGATTATATACATAACCTAAAAACAGGAAGATTGATTGAGAGCTCAATTTTTTTAGGACAAGTAGGTTCTAGCTTGTCAGAAATAGACTATAAGAGATTAAATGAATTTAGTGCAAATATTGGTTTAGCATTTCAGATAAAAGATGACGTTCTAGATGTAACAAGCTCATCCAAGAAATTGGGTAAAACTGCTTTATCTGATAAAAAAAATAATAAATCTACATATGTAAACATTGTTGGTGTTGATAACTCGATCAAAAGATACAATTTGTTAATTGAAGATGCAATTATTGCTCTTGATAAAATTTCATTTGATAGCGAATCTTACAATTACCTTAAAGATTTAGCAGAGTATGTTATTAAAAGAGAAAACTAACCTTGAAGATTTTTAAGAAAATACCGGATAAAAAACCTAGAACACATCTTCTTGATAAGATTAATGTTCCTGCTGATTATAGATCCTTCTCAATACAAGAATTAGAAAAACTTTCTGATGAGCTTAGGGAGTTTCTTTTGTATTCGGTTGGTCAAAGCGGAGGTCATTTAGGCGGAGGCCTGGGTGTTGTTGAGCTAACTGTTGCACTGCACTATATATTTAATACTCCAGAAGACAACTTGATCTGGGATGTTGGGCATCAAGCATACCCACACAAAATACTTACTGGAAGAAAAAATCAGATTGAAACCATAAGACAAAAAGATGGGTTAGCTCCTTTTCCCAATATTTCTGAAAGTAAATATGATGCTTTTGGAGTTGGACATTCAAGCACCTCTATATCAGCAGCCCTGGGAATGGCTTTAGGTTCGAATAGCGATCAAAGGACTGTTGCAGTGATTGGAGATGGCGCTATGACTGCTGGCATGGCTTTTGAGGCACTAAGCCATGCAGGTCACGAAAAGCCAAATATGCTGGTAATCTTAAATGATAATGATATGTCTATATCTGAGAATGTAGGAGGCTTATCTAATTATTTTTCTAGAATATGGGCATCTAAAATATATAAAGGTATTAAAAAAAGTGGTGCAAGTGTTTTAAAACCGCTACCTCAAGCATATCATTTAGCTAGAAAAGTTGAAACTCAAATGAAAGCAATGGTAGCACCTGGCTCAATTTTTGAAGAATTAGGTTTTAACTATATTGGTCCAATTGATGGCCATAATATAAAAGAACTTATCGAAGTAATTGGGAACTTAAAAGAATTTGAAGGGCCTCAGTTTCTCCATGTAATCACTAAAAAAGGTGCTGGTTTAGATCCAGCTGAGGCAGATCGTGTAGGCTTTCATGCTATTGGAAAGATTAAGAGTATTAAATCTGAGTCTATTAAATTGCCTAAATATCAAGATATTTTTGGAGACTGGATAGTTGATATGGCTGCAGTTGATGAAAATTTAGTAGCTATAACCCCTGCAATGAGAGAGGGATCTGGATTGGTAAAATTCAGTAAAATTTATCCTGAAAGATACTTTGATGTTGCTATAGCTGAGCAACATTCGGTAACTTTTGCTGCTGGGCTTTCAATAAAAAAGAAAAAACCTGTTGTAGCAATCTATTCAACATTTCTTCAAAGGGCATATGACCAATTAATACATGATGTTGCTGTTCAAAATCTAGATGTGACATTTGCATTAGATCGCTCTGGTCTTGTGGGTGAAGATGGGCCAACCCACTCTGGGAATTATGATATTTCCTATCTAAGGTGTATTCCGAATATGATAATTATGACCCCATCTGATGAAAATGAGACTAGAAAACTTCTAACAACAGGATATCTATATAACGGTCCAGCGGCAGTGAGATACCCTAGGGGTACTGGGCCAAATGCTAATGTAGATAAAGAGCTTTCTCCTTTAGAAATTGGTAAGGCAAGAGTTATTAAAGACACTGGATCTAAGACAGTTTTTTTAAATTTTGGAGCGTTATTAGATGAAGCAATCATTGTTTCAGATGAGCTAAACATAACATTAATTGACATGAGATTCGTCAAGCCTTTGGATGAAGATCTATTAAAAGAATATTTAAGTGATGCTGATATGTTTATTTCTCTAGAAGATGGTGCCGTGATGGGTGGTGCAGGAAGTTCTGTTCAAGAGTTCTGTTCTGAGAATTCTATAAATATTAAATCAAAACTATTTGGGATTCCAGATAAATTTATTGATCATGCCTCTAGAAAAGAAATGATCGAGGAAGCAGGTTTAGTTTCTAGGAAAATACTAGAGTCATTAAAATAATTGTTATGGCTGCTGCAAATACCCCAGCAACCACATCATCCAGTACTATTCCAAGCCCACCTTTAACATTTTTATCTAAATAGGAAATTGGAAAAGGTTTTAAAATATCAAAAAACCTAAATAAAATAAAAGCTGATATTACAAAAATAATTCTCTCGTTTTGTGTGGCGTAGTGTATTGCTGGATATGCAGCTATCCACATCCCAGCAAGCTCATCTATAACAATTGCTGGATGGTCTTTTTTGGTAAGTGCGAAAGAAACCTTATCGCATAACCATATAGAGTAAAAAGTC
>CBFHRY010000073.1:0-3413 GCA_965658385.1 Gammaproteobacteria bacterium | reverse complement strand
CCTTTTGTATTCAAACCTACCAGTACTTATGTCTGACTCAAGTTCAAATGCTGTAATTAGAGTTGGTGAGCTAATAAATTCATCTGATAGCAATAACTATAAGAGCCTTAACTGGTCAGATATACCAGCTGGTAAAGATATCAATGTCAGAATGAGTGGCCTTGTTTGGCCTGAAGCTTCAAACAGAATAGCTAATTCGGCATATTTAACACAAGAGAGGTATGGTAAAGGTCAAATTATTCTATTTGCAGGTGAGCCTAATTTTAGAGGCTCTGCTCTTGGAACAAATAGAATTTGGTTGAATGCTGTAGTCTATGGCTCAGGGCTTGGAACATCAGCTAATATAGAGTTATAAATTATAACTTTATATATAAATCTTAGACTTATTTTGTAGCAATAATCATAAATTTTTAAGATATTATTAAATAGTATTTAATTATTTTATGGGAGAGAATTTATGAATACAGAATACGAAATTTGGAACCTTATGTATTTAGGGTTTATTTCTAATGCAATGTTTATGGTTGCAATGGTCCTTTTAACTTGGCTTGGGTTTAGGTTTGCTGCAAGAATCTATGATGATTCTAATGCAAATGTAGCTGCAAAAGTAACTGCAACGCTTTTTTACTTACTTGTAGGAATCATGTTCTATAACACCGCTCAGATTGGTGGTGCTATTATTGGAGGTGCTGCTGAAAACTTATCTGCTCTTGAAGAAGTATCTCAAAGAGGCCAAGATCTAATTGATAGAGTTGAATCAGGATTTGTTCCTGGTGGTCTTGTAAGTACAGCATTGAATGTCGTAATAGTGTTTTTTCAACTAGCAATGACTTGGGGTAAAAAGACTTAATAATATTTAAAGCTTATAAGGGGGATTAATATCCCCTTTTTTATTTCCAAAAATAAAATATACTCATTAAGTTCATGTATAAAACATTATTTAATAATTTATGGAAAGCAACAACAGCTTATGTTGTTGGAAGCTTTGCTTTAATTCAATTTGCTAGCGTTTCATTTACATATTTTGATCTGGAGGCTTCTTTAGGATTAACAAATACAGAGATAATGAAATTCCTATACGTTGTTTTAGCAATAGGTTTTCCATCTACACTTGCCCTAGTCTTCTTCTTTAAAAAAGATGTAATAGATAAAGATGAAGTTAAGCCAAATATTTCATTGTTAGATAATAAAAAAATTGGTGCATATAAACAAAAAATAGCTGTAATACCATTTACAAATTTAAATAAAGATGATGACGGCTCTTTTCTTGTTGATGGAATTGTCGAAGATTTAATAACAGAGTTCTCAATGATTAAAGAAATAGAGATTCTTTCTAGACAGACTTGTTTTGATTTTAGAGATAAAAATTATGATATTGATAAATTCAAAAATGATTTTGATTTAGATTATCTAGTTTCTGGAAGTATAAGAATTCTAGATAACAGGCTTAGAGTTTCAGTTGAGCTTTCAGAAACAATTGAAGGCAATGTAATTTGGTCTAATAAGTACGATAGAGTTAAAGAAGATATATTTGATATTCAAGATGAGATTGTTAGAAAAATAATTATCTCTTTAATTGGTGAAATAGAATTTTCAAGTTTAGAGAGATCAAAAAGAAAACCAACAGAAAACATTACATCCTATGAGTATCTTCTAAAAGGAAAAGATCTGCATCACAAGTTTACTAAAGAAGCTAATGAGGAGGCTCTAATAGCTTTAGATGCATCAATTAATGCAGATAAATCAAATTCACAAGCCTATGCTTGGAAGGCTTGTGCTTTAGGTCAAGCATACGGCAGAGGATATATACCTGTTAGTGATGAGTTATATAAATCAATCATGGAAAATATAAATAAAGCTGTTGAACTAAACAATAATGATTTTGAGGCTCATAGGATGCTTGCAGAAGTTCATTTATCTCTTCATGATTTTGATAAAGCCCTCCTTCATGGAACCAAGGCATTTCAATTAAATCCTAATGATCCAAGAGTTACCTCTGTATATGGTGAAATATTAGTTAGGGCTAATAAAATACCAGAAGGATTGGATATGTTAGAAAAAGCATATGAATTGGATCCTGTGCCTCAAGGCCAATCAACTTCTGATAAAAGAATTAGTGCTCTTATAACTGGATATTATTTATCAAATAATCTGGATCGTTGTAATGAATTATTTAAATCAATAACTGATGTAGATTTTAGATCATGGTTAATGGTTTTAGATATAAACAAAAATCATAAAAATGAAAATCTAGCTTCAATAAACATACATTCAAATAAGTTTAAAGAAATTGATTACAAACTAGAAATCGATAGATTTCATTTAAACGATAAAAGTCTTAAGGATTCATTAATCAAGAGAGCTAACGAAGAACTCTTTGGATAAGAAAAAAGTTTTTCAAATTAAAATAATTTGTTTATTATATTTTTATGAGTAAAGCGAAAATAGCGTCTTCTTTTATAAAAATCAAGTTCCATAATATTGGCTCGATTTTGATTAAAACAGCTGGTACATATGCCGTAACTGCTTTTGCGCTAATTCAATTATCAAGTATTGTAGTGACTAACATCTCAACGGTAGATATTCTTGGAATTACATCTGAACGATTTATGCAGCTGCTTTTCATCATCATTCTCATTGGCTTTCCACTATCTCTAATAATAGCTTTCTCTTTTAAGAAGAAAAACTTAAATCAAGAAGTTCTTAAAGATTATGAAGATTTAAAAAATGTTGTTTCAAATAAAAAGCCCAAAATAGGTGTTATACCATTTGAAAATCTTAATGATGATAAGGATGGAGCTTTTCTTGTAGACGGTATTGTTGAAGACCTCATAACAGAACTTTCAATGATAAAAGAAATATCAGTTGCAACCAGAAGGACTTGTTTTGGCCTTAAAGGAAAAGATTATACAAGCCAAGCTTTTAAAGATGAGTGGGGTTTTGATTATGTTGTATCTGGAAGTATTAGATCTGCTGAGGATAAATTACGAATATCTGTTGAATTAAGTGATATGGAAGATGATCAAGTTATTTGGAGCAATAAGTACGATAAGTTAAAAGCTGATATATTTGAATTACAAGATGAGATAGTAACTCAAATTATTTACTGCGTAATTGGTGAGATAGAGATAACTAGTCTTAAAAGAGCTCACAGGAAGCCCACTGAAAGCATGACGTCGTATGAATACACCCTAAAAGGCAGAGCGCTTAACCAAAAATTTGAAAAAGATGCAAACGCTGAAGCTATCAAAATGCTAGATGCTGCAATTGAGGCAGACGAGCTCAATCCCCTTCCCCATTCATGGAAAGCATGCACACTTGGCCAGTCGATGTTCTTAGGTTTTAAGGATCAATCTGAGGTAATGCCAGACATGTTAGAAGCTTTGAGTAAAGCCAATGAACTAAATGATAAT
>CBFHRY010000072.1:0-3467 GCA_965658385.1 Gammaproteobacteria bacterium | reverse complement strand
CCTCTAGATACTTTATTAAAAATTTCGCAATTTCTTTCATCATATTTGGAAAAATAATCTCTCCAATTTTGTTTAAATAACTCTATTGAAGTTTCATTTAATGGAATGTAAGAACCATTGCTTAGCTTAAATGAATCTAATGTTGTTAAGGATGATTGAGATATCTCATCAAAAAATCTTATAGATTCAATTGTTGTGTCAAAAAATTCAACTCTAATTGGATTTTTATAGATTGGTGTAAAAAAATCAACGATACCGCCTCTATGGGCATATTGATTAATCTTTTCAACTTTATCATTTCTTTCAAAATTTAAAGATTCTAAGACTTTTAAAAAAGTATTAATGGAAATTTCATCATTTATTGAAAATGTTCTTAAAGTTTTAAAGTAATCTTTTGATGGGAATTTCTCATACAATGTTCTTACAGTTGATATTAAGATAACTTTATTTGTATTATTTAAAGCTTTAAATCTAAGTTTAATTATATTTTCAGGAGTTGAGAAATGGTCATAAGGAAGCATTTCATTTTCTGGAAATAACATTACCTCATCTTTATTTAAATATAGACTTACCTCATTAAATAATTCTTGTGCTGATTTTGTATCTTGTGTAATAACGCACAAAGACTGATCGGTATCGTGAAAATTTTTGCACAGCAAGTGTGCAAACCTATGATCATTGAGTTTGTTATTTTTATTCATTGAGTTGTGTATAATGTTGGTCTATTTTATCAATCAAAAAAGAAAACAAAAGGAAACTATGGATATTAATTTTACCCAAGAAGATTTGCAGTTTAGAGATGAGATAAGGGATTGGCTTGAAAATGGTGGCTACCCATCTCATGTTAAACATAAGACAGATAACGGCATTGCTATAACCAAACAAGATATGATCGACTTTCATAAAGCAGTTTCTGCTAAAGGCTGGATGGGTTATAACTGGCCAGTAGAGTATGGTGGAACAGGTTGGTCAGCAACGCAGCTGTACATTTTTAATAAAGAATTCGGCTTAGGGGGTTGCCCACCACTTTTAGCTTTTGGTGTAAGTATGGTAGCTCCAGTCATTTATACATTTGGTAATGAAGAACAGAAAAAGAGATTCCTACCAGATATTTTAGATTTTAATACATGGTGGTGCCAAGGCTATTCAGAACCTGGATCAGGATCAGATCTAGCATCTTTAAAAACAAAAGCAGTAAGAGATGGTGATCATTATATTATTAATGGTGCTAAAACATGGACAACTCTTGCTCAAAATGCTGATTGGATATTTGTTCTTGTTAGAACAGAAAATACTGGTAAAAAACAAGAGGGCATATCATTTATTCTTGTTGATATGAAGTCTCCTGGCATTGAAGTGAAGCCTATTATTACTATTGATGGTGATCATGAAGTTAATTCAGTATTTTTCACTGATGTTAAAGTTCCTGCTGAAAACCTCGTAGGTGAAGAAGGTAAAGGGTGGACATATGCTAAGTTTTTACTTGCTCATGAAAGATTTGGTATTGCTGCAATCGGAACCTCTTTAAGACAACTTAAGAGACTAAAAAAAGTAGTAAGTGAATTGAATAACCCAGAATTAGAAAAAAAAGTAACTGAATTAGAGATAAGCGTTAATGCTCTTGAAATGACAGAGCTAAGAATGTTATCGGCTTTAGAAAATGGTGGTCATCCTGGAGCAGAATCATCTATATTAAAAATTAAAGGTACTGAAATTCAACAAACGCTTACAGAGTTATTTGTTGAAGCAGCTGGTGAGTATGCATTAATGTATCCAGGTCCGCATGGTTTTGAGGGAAATGAAACACCTGAGGGTCCTGATTTTGTTGCTCAAAGTATCTCTGCTTTTTTAAATATGAGAAAAGTATCAATATATGGCGGAAGTAATGAAATTCAAAAAAATATTATTTCTAAGTTTGTTCTAGGGGTGTAACAATGAATTTAAATTTTAGTGAAGAACAACTTATGCTCAAAGAGCAGATTCAAAAATTCTGTGAATCTGATTATGATTTTTATAAGAGAGAGAATGTTGTTAAGTCTGAAAAAGACTTTGATGAGAATGTATGGAATTTATTTGCTGAACAGGGCTGGTTATCCATGCCTTTCTCTGAGGAATCTGGTGGTTTTGGCTTTGGTGCAATTGAATTATCCATTCTATTTGAGGAGTTTGGAAAAGCGCTTGTTATAGAGCCTTACTTATCTACTGTTGTTCTTTCAGGAAACATTCTTGATAAATCATCATATTCAAAAAAATTAGAAATAATTGAATCTATATGTACTGGAACAATGCATGTTTCCTTAGCGTATGCAGAATCCTCCAATAATTATGACTACCTTAATCCAGTAACTAGTATTTCTGCTGATAACATTCTAAATGGAACTAAGGTTTTAGTTCTTAATGGAGCAAATGCATCTAAATTAATTGTTTCTGCTATTTCAGAATCAGGCTTCACATTGGCTATTGTTGATTCTAACCAAGAGGGAGTTTCTATCACATCTTTTCCTACTGTTGATGGTCAAAGTTGTGCTGAAGTATCATTTGAAAATGTTGTTCTTGGTGATGACTCTATAATTGCACAAGGCGATGAAGCAAAAGATTTACTATTGAATTCAATAAATTTAGCTACATTATGTGTAAGTGCTGAGGCTGTAGGTTGCATGACATCTTGCTACTTAAAAACAGTTGAATATACAAAAGGTAGAGAGCAATTTGATCAGCCAATATCAAATTTCCAAGTTTTACAACATAGAATGGTTGATATGTTTATCGAAAGTGAGCTATGCAAATCTCTACTATTTAAAGCTATGCTTGAAGTAGATTCTGGTTCTGATGATATGCATAAACATGTTTCAGCTTTAAAGGCGCAAATAGGAAAATCTGGCAAATTTTCAGCTCAACAGGCGGTACAACTTCATGGTGGCATGGGAGTTAGTGATGAGCTTATGATAGGTCATTACCTTAAGAAAATGCTTACAATAGATGCCTTGTTTGGTAATAGTGACCATCACATTAAAAACTTTAACAATTAAGTTTTTTAATTGATGTAAATAATTTACTAAACTAAGTACTTTTTTTGCTCATTGTTATAGAATTTAATTTTAATCTTTAATTCTATTTGCTATGACTGATAAAAGAGATTCAAACTTTACTTCAACAGCACGACAAGACAGAATTTTGCCTGAAGATTCTTTTGGTGATTGGAAATGGAGGGAAGCCTTAGCAGAGCTTATGGTTCCAATTATTGGTGATTTATATAGGAACGGTATTAATATACTTATATATGGAAAATCTCTTGTAAATGAATCTCCAGTAGAGCTTATGAGAGCTCACAGATTTGCAAGACAATCTGATAATAACGAGCTTAGTGAATTTGAGACTTTTCCAATAATTCAACATCTATCAAGCCTCCAGCTAAACGATTGTGAGATTGATATTGGCGAACTTGCTGTAAAGTGTCCTTTTTTTGA
>CBFHRY010000071.1:0-3556 GCA_965658385.1 Gammaproteobacteria bacterium | reverse complement strand
AGGCTGAGAACCTGCTGGTTCAAAATCAGATACAACCTTTAGTGATTTTGTCATTTACTTCTCTATCAAAAGTTATTTATAATGCACATCCGCGTTCCCGAATAGCTCAGCGGTAGAGCAGTTGACTGTTAATCAATTGGTCGTTGGTTCGATCCCAACTTCGGGAGCCACTTAAGCTCATTTCTTATTGTACATACAACCTTTCAAATTCTTTTATAGATTTGGTTATATTATCTCTAGTTTTTTGAAATGCTTCTAAGAGCATATCGCTATCATATTCATCATTTGCTGGATCTTCATTATACCAATGAAGTTTTTTAGCACCTGAAGGTATGACCGGACATACTTCTTCAGCACACAAAGTTATTGCAAAATCTAAATTTTCTATAAATTCATCACTCAAATCACTAGTGCATTTTGATTGATTTTTTGAGATATCAATCCCTACCTCATCTAAAGCCTTAACTGCAAAATTATGAACTTTACCCGATGGCTCTGATCCTGCACTTTGTATGTCATGACCTTCGCCTAAAATTTCTTTAGCAAGGCCTTCAGCCATTTGACTTCTAGCAGAATTAGCAACGCATAAAAATAGAATATTCATATTAAAAATTGATGGAATTTATTTAAGAGAGTATCTTATAGTTAATTAGGGTAATCAATATGACTGATCAATTCAGTGTAAAAAAAATTCTTAAAGGCTTGGAGAATAATCTTGGAGAAGATGACTATATAAAGCCATTAAATATCTTGGTAAATTCATTAAACAAAAATAAGTTAAATTTCTTTGGTGAGCTTGCTTTTAAACATCAACTAAAACGAAGGCTCAAGACAAGAAAGTTGATTTATGAAGAATTCAAAAATAATAACTACCAAGATCCTGCAGACCCGGTATTTGTTATAGGCCTGCCTCGCTCTGGAACAACCTTTTTATTCAATCTGCTCTACCAAGACAAGATATTTAGATCACCGCTATATTGGGAAATAATGAAACCATTGCCTATCGCTAAAAATAAAAGAGAAATCAATAAAAGAATAAGAAAAGTTAATGGAGAGCTTTTTCTTGGAAAAACTGTAATTCCAAAACTAAGGACTATGCATACTATTAAAGCTGAAATGCCTGAAGAATGTGAGCAAATTGCGACCATGCATGCAAAAAGTTTTGTTTACATATGCATGGCAGATGTTCCTGAATATGCTGAATATCTCAAAACGTGTGATTTTGATTCTGTTTTTATGTGGCATAAAAGATTTTTTCAAATCCTAGAAACATGCGAGAGGCCTAATAAGTGGTTATTAAAAGACCCTAGTCATATTGGGCATATTTCATCCATTTTAAAAACTTATCCCAATGCTAAATTTATTTATATACATAGAGATCCAACAGATGCTATTGGTTCTTTTTGTAGCTTAACTAAAAATATAAGAAGCTCATTCACAAGCAGGGTAAATCCAGAAGAAGTTGGCAATACAGTAATTGATTTTTGGTCACATAATGTTCGACAAGGTTTGCAAGATAGATCGCTTATAGCAGAGAACAAAATAGTTGACGTTGTCTACGATGATTTTGTTAAAAATCCTATGCAAGAAATAAAAAATATTTATACCCATCTGAATTTTGATATGTCGGTTGCAACAGAAAATAATATGCAAGATTACCTTTATTCAAATAAAGGTAAATCTAAATCAAAGCATGTGTATAACATCGAAGAATTTAATATTGATGAAGAAAAAATTAAGTTTCATTTTAATGACTACATGCTTAAGTATGATTTTTAATGATAAAATCATCACTTTAAACGAGGCTTAATCTTGAAAATTAACAACACATTAAAACTTACTTTATGCGGAATATTAGCTGTATTTGTTCTTAATTCTTGTTCTAAAAAAAGTGATGAAGCTGAAATACAACCAGTCAAAGAGGAGATAGGCATGACGCAAGTAACTATAAAAACATCTGTTGGAGAAATAAATCTAGAGCTAGATGGAGATAAAGCACCAATAACAGTAAAAAATTTCGTAGATATTGCCAACTCAGGTTATTTTGAAGGAACAATTTTTCACAGAGTCATTAATGGCTTTATGATTCAAGGCGGTGGCTTAAATGCTGACATGAGTAACAAGTCTAGCGGAACTGCTCCAATTCAAAATGAAGCAAACAACGGTCTGTCAAATGATAGAGGTACTATTGCGATGGCAAGAACAATGGATCCTCACTCCGCAACCAGCCAGTTTTTTATTAATCATAAAGACAATGGCTTTTTAAATCATACTGGCGAGAATCAGCAAGGCTGGGGATACGCTGTATTTGGTAAAGTTACTGATGGTATGGATATTGTTGATGCTATTGCAGATGTTGCAACTGGATCGGCTGGTGGTCATCAAGATGTTCCGCTTGATGTCATTACTATAGAATCTGTAACTGTCGCTGAATGAAGCCACGCTTTATTTCAGATTTACATCTAAGCGAAAAACATCCTGAATTAACACAAGCCTTTTTTAAATTCTTAAATGAATCAAAAGAGGCTTGTACTCATCTCTTTATTCTTGGAGATCTTTTTGAGACATGGATTGGAGACGATGACAATTCATCACTTCACTCTGAAATTAAAACAGCCCTTAAGTCATTTACAACAAATGGACCAGAAACTTTTTTTATACATGGCAATAGAGATTTTTTAGTTGGTGAGGTTTTTGCAAAGGAAACTGGCGTAACGATCCTGCCGGATCCTTACACCCTTGAAATCAATAGGCAAAAAGTCATTCTTAGTCATGGAGATTTTCTATGCACTGATGATAAGGACTATATTGAGTTTCGAAATCAAGTTAGAGACCAAAACTGGCAAAATAGCTTCTTAAAGAAAAGTTTAAATGAGAGAAAGCAAATCGCTGCAAGCTTAAGAGTAGATAGCAAAGAAGCAACCGCTAAAAAATCAGATGCTATTACCGATGTTAATAAAGAAACAGTTGAAGATTTTATTAATAAGTATCAACCCCGCCTATTTATTCATGGCCACACACATCGACCCAATGTGCATGATGTTGGGCAATCCAAAAGGATCGTTCTTGGAGATTGGGGAGACTATGGGTGGCTGCTAAGTATTAATGAGCAAGAATTTAACTTAGAAAAATTTTCTATTGCCTGACTATTGGCCTCAGCAATAAACCAATTATTAAAAAAATAAAGCCAAGCAATAACCTTAGATCTCCTAAATAGAGTTGGTTCTCTACAGGAAAAGCTATAGTTTTTTCCAACGCAGCAATCTTATACTTATGTTTACTATACATCTCTGGATGAGTAACTATTTCTAAGAAGGTTCGTCTGCTTTTATATCTAAATAATGCGGCTGTCTCCCAAACTTCTGCATTTTCTATGCCCACCAAATCCATAGAATTATTAACTGCATTACCTATAAATACAGGATGTGATGCTCTTTTTAAAAGCTCTCCATACATGTGCTCCATGTACTTGTTCATTAGCATATCTGATGATTCTTCTGCCGCTGTTCCGTCCGGAAAAACAGGGTTCTCAGACATATCAATCACATTAACCATA
>CBFHRY010000070.1:0-3755 GCA_965658385.1 Gammaproteobacteria bacterium | reverse complement strand
TTATCAGCTCCAACATGGGGCTTTGAGGATGTTTCTTTCAATAAGAAAGCTATTACCCTTGACCAACCTCTTGCAACATATGTGATGGAGAATGTTTTATTTAAAATCAGTTTTCCCGCTGAATTTCATGCACAAACCGCAGTCGAAGCAGCTGTAAAACTTCATCCTTTAATTAACGATATTGATGATATTAAATCTATTGAGGTAACCACACACGAATCTGCTATTAGAATAATTTCAAAAGTTGGGGAGTTAAACAATCCTGCAGATAGAGATCATTGTCTTCAATACATGATAGCTATAGGCTTATTGAAAGGAGATTTAGTTGCAGAAGATTACGAAGATGATGTTGCTTCTGACCCAAGAATTGATCAATTAAGATCAAAAATGGATATTAATGAGGATGAGAGATATTCAAGAGAATATCATGAAGCTGATAAGCGCTCTATTGCTAATAGAATCCAGATCCACTTTAATGACGGCACTTCATCAGAGGTAGTAGAGGTTGAATATCCTATCGGCCATAAAAGAAGAAGAGAAGAGGGAATTCCTGTTCTTGAGCAAAAATTTAAGAGAAACTTAGAGCTAACCTACGGAAAAGAGAAAGCAAATTCAATATTTGAAAAATGTATAAATCAAGAAGAACTTGAAAAAATGAGTGTTATAGATTTTCAAGAAATGCTCGCAGTATCAACAAATCAGTTCTAATAAGATTTAAAACTGCATAAAATATAGCTGAATTTCATTTTTAGATTATAATCTTTGCATGTCAGGCAATACTTTTGGAACAATATTTAGAGTTACTACCTTTGGTGAAAGCCATGGTGTGGCTTTAGGTTGCATAATTGATGGATGTCCCCCACAAATAGAGATCAGCGAAGAAGATATCCAAAAAGAGCTTGATAGAAGAAAGCCTGGGCAATCCGATGTTACAACTCAACGAAAAGAAGACGATGCTGTTAAGATCTTGTCAGGAGTATTTGAAGGAAAAACACTTGGCACACCTATAGGCTTAGTTATTTATAACAAGGACCAAAGATCACAAGATTACTCAGATATTAAAGATACCTTTAGGCCTAATCATGCAGATATTACCTATCATGCAAAATATGGTCATAGAGACTATAGAGGTGGAGGAAGATCGAGTGCTCGTGAGACTGCTATGCGAGTTGCAGCTGGAGCAATTGCAAAAAAATATCTTGAAAGTATTGGCGTTGTTACCAAAGGCTATGTAAGTCAAATTGGTAATATCAAAGCAGACGAAATTAACCTCAATTCACCCAAAACAAACAAATATTTTTTTGCTGATGAGTCAAAACTTGATGAATTAAATTCAATGTTTGACTCCTTGATAGCTGAAGGCAACTCTGTTGGTGCTAAGCTTGGAGTGAGTGTTGAAAACTGTCCAATAGGTCTTGGCGAGCCTGTTTTTGACAAGCTGGATGCTGATCTTGCAAAGGCTATTATGAGTATTAATGCTGTTAAATCTGTATCAATAGGCAATGCTGAAGATATATTATCTTTAAAGGGTTCAGAAATAAGAGACGAGATTAGAAAAACTGGTTTCACGTCCAATAATGCTGGAGGAATACTAGGCGGTATTTCAAATGGCGATGCAATTAATCTTGATTTTTTAATTAAACCTACTTCAAGCATCCAAACTTCAGGTAAAACCTTAAACAAAGATGGTGATGAAGTAGATATTCAAGTTAAAGGCAGACACGATCCCTGTGTTGGCATAAGAGCTGTTCCAATAGCTGAGGCCATGGTTAATCTTGTAATTATGGATCATGTTCTGAGAAATAGAGCTCAGTGCCGGGACATAAAACAAGAACCTCCATTTATTGAATGATATGCCTAGAACCTTATATGACAAACTTTGGGATGAGCACCATGTTTCTATATTAGATTCTGGGGAATCTCTTTTATATATAGATAGACACTTTATTCATGAAGTAACTTCACCACAGGCATTTGAAGGGCTCCAGAAAAAAAATATAAAACCATGGAGATTAGAAGCTAATATAGCAACTCCTGATCATAATGTGCCTACTGAGAGAGGGGACACATTTTCCACTCAACATATTGATGATGAGATTTCTAGAATACAGGTTGTCGAGCTTGATAAAAATTGTAATAAATTTGGCATAAAACAATTTGATATCTCATCAAGTCATCAAGGCATAGTACATGTTATTGGTCCAGAGTTAGGCTATACCATTCCAGGAATGACTATTGTATGCGGAGACTCACATACATCTACTCATGGCGCATTTGGTTGTCTGGCAATGGGGATAGGCACATCTGAGGTAGAGCATGTATTAGCCACACAAACATTAAAAATTTCAAAATTAAAAAACATGAATGTAGTTTTTAATGGATCAACTATGCCAGGAGTTACCTCAAAAGACATAATTTTGTATTTGATCAAAAAAATAGGCACAGCTGGTGGTAACGGCCATGCGATAGAATTTTCAGGAAATTATATAGAATCTATTTCTATGGAAGCAAGAATGACCATTTGCAATATGGCAATTGAGGCTGGTGCAAAGGTGGGTCTTGTTGCACCTGATGAGACTACTATTGAATACGTAAAGAGGCATACATTTTTAGATGAGCAAAATTTAAATAATGCAATTGATTATTGGCATACTCTCAAAAGCGATACTGATGTTGTATTTGATAAAGAAATAGTAATAGATGTTTCTAAAATAAAACCTCAAGTTACTTGGGGCACCTCACCTGAAATGGCAATAGATTATGATGAATTAATACCATCCAATGATAGCAAAAACCTAATGCTTGCTAGAGATTATATGGGAATTGATAATAGTCAAAAATTATCAGATTTGCAGTTTGATAAAGTTTTTATTGGCTCTTGCACAAACTCTAGAATAGAAGACCTTCGCGATGCTGCAAAAGTTGTTGATGGAAAAAAAGTAAGTTCATCTATTAAAGAAGCAATTGTAGTCCCAGGTTCAGGCACGGTAAAAAGCATTGCTGAATCAGAGGGTCTTGATATTATTTTTAAAGAAGCTGGTTTTATATGGAGAGATCCAGGCTGCTCAATGTGCTTAGGGATGAACCCTGATCAATTAGAGCCATATGAAAGATGTGCATCTACCTCAAATAGAAATTTTGAGGGCAGGCAAGGTAATCTTGGTAGGACGCACCTCATGAGTCCAGCCATGGCTGCCTATGTAGCAGTCAATGGAACAGTTGGAGATTTATCATGACCAACATTAATTCCATAAAGGGTATTGTGGCTTCAATTGATAGGGATAATATTGATACAGATCAGATTATTCCAACCGAATATTTAAAATCGATTAAAAAATTTGGTTTTGGTGAATATTTATTTGATGGTTGGAGATTTCATGATCAAGGCAAACTTGGAATGAGTATAGATCAAAGAGATCTTAATCATGATTTCATTCTTAATAAAGAAACTTATGCTAATTCATCAGTATTACTTACAAGAGATAATTTTGGTTGTGGTTCTTCAAGAGAGCATGCAGTTTGGGCTTTAAGAGATTTTGGTATTAAGGCTGTGATAGCCTCTTCTTTTGGAGATATTTTTTACAATAATTGTTTTAAAAATGGAGTATTGCCAATTGTATTAAACAAAGATCAGATTCAAGATTTATTTCTGCAGTATGAAAATATTGGTTCTGATATGGCAATCAACCTAGAAACAAAACTTATTGATACAGGCGACAATCAAATTTCATTTGATGTGGATGACAACCTTCTTG
>CBFHRY010000069.1:0-3776 GCA_965658385.1 Gammaproteobacteria bacterium | reverse complement strand
AATTCTCACTTTAGACCCCAAAGGAACTCGAACTAAGACAGAGCTAAGCTCTGTTTTTTTTGCCTGAAGGAAAGTTAGTTGCTATTTTCCTGAAGGGATATCTTTGTATGGAATATCTTTGTCTACCCTTTGATCCTCAGGAAGTCCAAGAACTCTTTCAGCAATAATATTTCTTAAAATTTCATCAGTCCCACCTGCAATTCGAAGTCCTGGAGCACCCAGCCATGCAGATTGAAAATCATCTATTTCATTATTTTCATTAACTAGCATGCCTGCCATATCTGCAGAGTCAATTCCAAAATTACCAATAGCTTGTAATTTATTTGCACTTACTATTTTTGTAATAGATGCTTCTGGGCCAGGAGTATCACCTTTTGATAATGCTGACATAGTTCTAAGTTTTGTATTTTTTAAACCATTAGCCTCACAATACCAATCTGCGATAGATTCCCTTGCTGCCATGTTATCTATAAGCTTTCCACCCATATCATCTTGTCCTTTTGCCCATTTAAATGCCTCATTTACATCTGCTCCACTTGCATCACCTACAGCCAATCTCTCATTCATGAGGGTAGTTATAGCTACTTTCCAACCATCCCCTACATCACCCAATCTTTGGCTATCAGGTATCTCAACATCATTAAAATAGACTTCATTAAAGTTTGAACCTCCAGTAATTTGTTTAATAGGTTTTATATCAATTCCCGGAGATTTCATATCAACAAAAAAGAATGTCATGCCTTTATGTTTTGGAAGATTGGGATCATGTCTTACAACTAAAATTCCAAAATCACTATAATGAGCACCAGATGTCCAAACTTTTTGCCCATTTATAATCCATTTATCTCCTTTTTTTTCCGCTTTTGTTCTCAGTCCAGCAACATCAGATCCTGCTGATGGTTCTGAAAAAAGTTGACACCAGATTTCTTTACCCTCTGCCATAGCAGGAAGATATCTTTGTTTTTGTTCTTCAGTTGCATATTGCATCATCACAGGCCCGCACATACCTAACCCAATATCATATATACCCCTCGGGACATCGAATTTTGCTTCTTCTGAATTCCATATAATTCTTTCAATAGGTGTTGCAGCAATACCTCCATATTCTCTTGGCCAATGTAGCATTGCCCACCCAGCATCAAACTTTTTTTTCTGCCATTCACTTGATGTATCTAGATAGCTCTTATCTTCATTGAAAGAGTTTGTTGAGCTTTCTGATTTTAAAGTTGCATTTGCTTCAAGCCAGTCACGACATTTTTTTCTAAATATTGCTTGTTCTTTTGTATCATTAAAATCCATTTTTTTTCCTAATTAATATTTGATTTTTCTAGACCAGTTACAAGTCTATTCTTCCAGTTTGATAAAGATCCAAGATTGAGTGATAACAACTTAGACCTTCTATAAAATAAATGGCAATCATATTCCCATGTAAAACCATTTCCTCCATGAGTCTGTATATTTTCTTTTGAACAAAATTGAAATGCTTTAGTTGCACTAACCCTTGCAGTTGCCGATGCTACTGGTAGATCTGATGAGTTTGTCAACAAAGCCCATGCTGCATAATATGAATTTGATTTAGCTAATGTAATAGATACATACATATCAGCTAATTTATGTTTAATTGCTTGAAAAGAGCCAATTTGCCTGCCAAATGCATATCTTTCTTTGGCATATTCAAGAGCCATATCTAAAGAAGCTTGAGCACCACCAATTTGTTCAAAGCTAAATAAAACAGCTGCTTGATCTATAAGACTTTGGTAGCATTCCCATCCATTACCTTCTTCGCCGATAAGTTTGCTATCAACATCTTTGAAATCTATAGAAAAATGACCTCTGCTTTCATCAATAGAATCCATATGGTTAATAGTCACTCCATCGGATTCATGACAAACAAGCCTTAAGTCAATTCCGCTAGAAGATTTTGTAACAACTATTGAGTGTGTAGCTGCTTTTGCATCTGGTACGGCAATTTTCTTTCCATTAATTCGACCTTTATTTGATGAAGTTGATATATTTTCTTCTGTTGGGGCGTGTAAGTCTTCTGTTACGCCCAATGTGCCTACAATTTCTCCTGTTACCAATTTGGGTAGAATTTCTTTTTTTATATCTTCGCTAGCGAATTTATTTATCGCTTCGGTAAATAAGTAAACAGATGATGAGAAGGGTATTGGGGCAAGGACTTTACCCATTTCTTCGGCGAGTACACAAAGTTCTAGATGCCCTAAACCAAGACCATCATACTCTTCTGGTATTGTTATCCCTGTCCAACCCAATGCAACGACTTTATTCCAAAGATCTTGATGTATAAATAATTTATCTTCTAATGTCTTTCTTGTAGCTTTTAATGCATTTTCTTTTTCAAAAAATTTTCTAGCTTCTTCTTTCAAGTATTTTTGGTCGTCTGAAAAATCTAAATTCATAATTACTTATTAGTTAATGTAAAATAAGATTATAGAACATAAATTTTTTTTTAAAAAATATGAATTCAGAGATCAAAGTAGACAAACCATCACCTTCATATCTCAAACATTCCAACAATGGAGGTTTATTTGTTGGCTTGGTTTATGTTTTGGTTCTTATGTCTATTTTGGCATTAGCTTTATGGCAGAACTCTGAAGTGGATAAAAAAAATAAAGCAATAGTAACTCTTGACGAGCGCATAGCCCTATTAGAGGAGCAATTAAGTCTCGCAGATGAAAACAATACTGATTCAATGACTGGTATAAGCGCCTCATTACAGTTTTTAGATAAAGAAGTTAGAAAACTTTGGGATTTAAGCAATAAAAGAAATAAAGTAGATATAAAAAAGCTTAAAGAAGATACAGAATTGATCAACACTGACCTGAATGTCCTTAACGAGGAGATTGGTCAATTAAAAGAACTTATATCAAAAACCAATAAAGATATTGACTATATTAGAAAATTAAGCCAAAAATCAAATGATGAAATAAATAACTTAAAAGCTTTACCAATACAGATTAACAATCTTGAAACTAAACTAATGCTTGCTGAAGACTCTATACAGGCACTTGAGAATTATAAAAAACAAATTAATCAGACAATTCTTGAAATACAATCTGAAATTTCTAATCTTGCGGTAGATAAAGAAGTATCAACTATTATCGAGGATGGTGAAGGTATTTGACTTTAGTTATGATAAGTAGTTTTATAAGCATATGAATAAAATAGCTTTGCAATTGTTCTTAGTGCTTGCTTTCATACCTCTTGCGCTTTTAATTGGATATGGAATTATTGTTTTAGCTCCAATTTTTTGTTGTTTCTTAGCTATAAATTCATATAAGTTCAATAATCATAAAGAAATGTATTTTTGGATGCTTATAGGCGCATTGTCTTTTACACTCGCTCTATACTTATTGGGGGTTTTATGATTTTAGCTAAGATAGTCTTAACCATATGTGGCATCGCTATGCTTTTAATGGGCATTTCAACTATTGTTATGCCAGATGTTAATAGCTTTTTTATTCCCTTCGAAGTTTCAGACAAATCAACTGCAACACTTGTGAGATCATATGCAGGATTTTTCTTAGCTTCAGGGTATTTAACAATCAGATTTGTTTACTCATCCTCAAGGGTCCAAATAGGCAATATTCTTTTGTATATGTTTGGATGTATGCTTTTATCAAGGCTATTTAGCTTTATTTATGATGGTATAAGTGATCATTCACTATATTCTTTCTTCGCCGGAATAATTTTATTTTTATCACTTTACTTTGTTCAAAAGAAAAGAAAAAACCAAATTTCATACGATCTTTAAT
>CBFHRY010000068.1:0-3866 GCA_965658385.1 Gammaproteobacteria bacterium | reverse complement strand
CCTCTCGCTCCTTTCTAATGTTTTTTCTTTGTCTTGAGGTAAAAATTTTCAAAAAATCATCAAAATTTTCAAAATCTCTATTATTCCAAACAAACCTATATCCATATCTTTCAATAAAACCTTCATTGAGAAGAAGGTGACTATCATTAGCGCCAGGAAACAAGACATGCCATGACTCGATGTTATCATCAATCATTTTCTGCTTCACAGTCTCAAGGATATTAAGCGTATCTGACTGGCTCCTTGTAAAAAGCTTTGAAGTTTCGCATGGAGTATAGGGCATAGCAGTTAAAAATTTAGGATAATATGACCTATTCGCTTGCTCCAAAGCATGTGCCCACTGATGGTCAAATACAAATTCGCCTTGACTGTTATTTTTAAGATACAAGGGCATAAAGCCATTAAGAACTTCATTTTCATAGGAGACTGCATGATGAGGCTGCCACCCAGAGGAGTGGCTAACAGAACCACTTACCTCCAAAGATTTTAAGAATTCATATGACATAAATGGAGAATCATGATCATTTGAAATGCCTTCAAACTCGCCATTTGATATGTCTGAAATACTTCTTATAAATTTGTTTTTTACAGGCATTTAGATTAAAAATATTTCTATAGCAAAACCAATTATCAATAATATGCCCACATTGTTATTAAACTTGAAAGATTCTAGATATCTTTCCTCTTTAACAAGATTGTTTTGATGGTAAAACAAGATAAATAATAAACAAATAATTACTATAAAAAAATTTGAAAAACTATTTATGTAAGCAATGAGGCCTATCGCTGAATAAAATATGCAGTGCAGTATATTAGATATAAAAATTGTTTTTTTACCCCATAAAATTGGAGTTGAATTTATACCTATCTTGATATCATCATCAATATCTTCTAATGCATAAATGGTATCAAAACTAACAATCCATGCAATTAGACCGATGTATAAAACAACCAATGATATGGAAAAGCTATCTGATTGAAGGGAGTAAGATATTATTGAGCCAGATCCAAATGTTATGCCTAAAACGATTTGAGGAGCCCTGATAAAACGCTTGGCTAAGGGGTAAAGTAAAATTAAAAGTGAAAAAAATAATGCCAGCTTAATAGTAATTGGAGGAGTTAAAAATAGTAAGTTCAGTGAAGCAATAGCTAAAATTATAAAAAATATCCATGCTTCTTTAAGGCCAATTTCACCAGATGCAATTGGCCTATCTTTTGTTCTTTTGACCAGCTTATCAAACTTGTAGTCACTAATATCATTGATAACACAGCCACAAGATCTTACCAGGATTGCTCCAGCCAATACGATAAGGTAATTTTCAAAATCAACATAACCCTCGTTAACAGCCCCAAGCATGAGCCCAAGTAAAGACGGCCATAGCAAAAGATATATTCCAATTGGTTTGTCGAGTCTAGCCAATTTTATATAACTCATAAGTGAGCTCATATTAGAAAAACTTCCATCACTGAAATTGGTTCAGAGTTAACAGAATATTTTATTTTTCTGCCCCAATAAACATTCTTTTCTTTACTTAAAAATGATGCACACACCATTTCTAGTTTTGTAAAAACACCAGGTGTAAAAAGAATATCACCGAGTGGAGCATTCCCTATTTTACCAAGAGAAGATAGACCATTTTCTATGGTTGATGAGGGTATTACCGATTTGGCATAAACAACTGGAGTATTGTTGCCTAATAGAATGACCCTTCTAACTCTGAAGGTTTCAGAAACAGAGTTAAGGAATAGCTCCTCTTCTTTTGAAATCTCATCGATCTCATCATTCAGTAATTCAAGCTCAAATTCCTGACTCAATTTGATCCTATTTGTTATAGGGCCAGATTCTGATAGCCATGACAATATAGATGCATCAACTTTGTATTCAATAGATTCTATACTTGTCCAAGGAGAAATTTGTTTAAGTTCCATTAAGTAATTAAAGTAAATCTGATATTATACTCCGAACTTTTTACCATCATTTGGAATAGATATTAATTATGGAATTAAAAAAATGGGAATGCATTGTTTGCGGGCTAATCTATGATGAGGCTGAGGGTTGGCCTGAGGATGGGATAGAGCCTGGCACAAGATGGGAAGATGTTCCAGAGGACTGGTTATGCCCAGAGTGTGGCGTTGGCAAAGAAGATTTTGATATGATAGAGATCTAATGCTTGATACACCTAATAACTTAACTCGCAATATTTTGTTGGGGATGTTTGCTGGTTTTGTCGTCGGAGCTTTTTTTTACTACACAAATTTTTTTAGTGATCAGGTAACTCTTTTTGTTGAAAAATATATCTTTGTTCTTGGAAGTACAATTTTTATTAATCTTTTAAAGATGTTAATTGTGCCTCTAATATTCTTTTCTTTAGTTTCTGGTATCTCATCATTGAGCAATTTGTCCAGCCTAGGAAAGATAACAAGTAAAACCATTGCTCTATATTTAGCAACCACAGCAATTGCCGTCAGCTTATCATTGTTCATAGGTACTATTTTTAAGCCTGGCTCAGGTTACTCCTCAACCATAAGCGTGGCACCCGACAGCTTGCCTCCAAGCCAGAGCGTATTTGAAACTATTGTGAATATTTTCCCTTCAAACATTTTAGATGCCATGGCTAATAATGAAATGCTCGCCGTTGTATTTTTTAGCATCCTATTTGGTTTGGCTCTTAATAAGACAAATCACTTAACTGATAATCTAAGCAATTCATTTGAAAAGCTTAATACAGTTTTTATGCAACTTGTAATAACCGTAATATCATTTGCTCCTATTGGCGTATTTTGCTTAATAGGAAAATTTGTAATAGTAGATGGCTTGGATGTCTTTCAAGAGGCCCTTAAATATGTTGTGCTGTTAATAGCAGTATTGATAATTCATGCCTTTGTTACATACTCACTAATTCTTAAATTATTTACTACAATAAGCATAAAAAGATTTTTCATTAAGATGAAAGATGTCGCGATATTTGCCTTCTCTACTTCTTCTAGCGCAGCAACAATTCCAGTTACATTAAAAACCGTTCAAGATGAATTAGGTGTTAATAAAAATGTAGCCTCCTTCGTTGTGCCTGTTGGTGCAACAATTAATATGGATGGAACTGCAATTATGCAAGGTATGGCAACTGTATTTATTGCGCAGATGTCAGGAATTGATTTAACATTAATACAATATGTTCAAGTTGTTCTATTGGCTGTTGTTGCATCAATTGGGGCTGCGGCGGTTCCTTCTGCTGGAACAATTACATTAGTGCTTATCTTACAACAGTTTGGATTACCTTTAGAAGCTATAGGCATCATATTGGCTGTTGACAGAATTTTAGATATGTTAAGGACTTCAGTTAATGTCACAGGAGACGCAGCAGTATCATGCATCGTTGCAGAATCTGAAGGCATGCTAGATAAAAATATTTTTAATAAATAGCACATAAAATTTCTTTTTTACTAAGTTTTTTTTGATAGAATGCACCAATTAATTTTTTTGCTTAAGAGGTAAGTATGAATACATTATTAATGGCTCCAATTTTGGGGGTAATCGGAATGGTTGCGGCCTTTGTTGTTTATCAATTGGTTATGAAATATCCAGATGGTGAAGACAAGGTTAAAAAGATTGGAGACCAAATTCATAATGGTGCATTGGCATTCATGAAAACAGAGTATAAGTATCTACTTGTATTTGTTGCTGTTTTAGTGGTCTTGGCATATTTATTCTTATCAACCGAGTCAGCAATAGCAGTAGTTGTTGGAGCTCTTTGTTCATCACTTGCTGGTTTTATTGGCATGTATGCTGCCACAAAAGCTAATGTAAGAACTGCAACGGCTGCACAAAAAGATGGTGCTGCAGCGGCTCTCTCAGTTTCATTTTATGG
>CBFHRY010000067.1:0-3885 GCA_965658385.1 Gammaproteobacteria bacterium | reverse complement strand
AAAAAAGCAATGACAATAGCATTTGATCGTTAGCAATACCTATTTCGCTTAATGCTCCTGCAAATCCTAGGCCATGAAGCAAACCAAAGCTAAAAGCCATCAACCAGGGTGTTTTGAGTTGTTTATCACTATCATTAATTTCTGAGGCCAAATAAACTATTGTAAGCGCTATAAGAGCCTCTATTGTGCCTTGGGGTAAGTAAATGATGTTGTATACAGAAAAACCCAAGGTGATACTATGAGCAACAGTAAATGCAGTAATAGTTTTTATAATATTTACTAGGCCACTTATACAAAATAGTAACCCAAATATAAATAAAATATGATCCAGTCCATCAAATAAATGACCAACCCCAAGGTATAAGTATGCTATTGGATAATATTGCTCAACTAATGGAATTTCTATTTTATTATTTTGAACAGTAACCAAACCCTCAAAAGTATCTTCTTTAAAATTAATAGTTACTAATGCATCAGTCAAAACGCTTAGATGTATTATTTCGATGACAGATCCTTTGAGACTAGCGTCACAAACCAAATCAATATTTTCAATAATATACTTTCCTTGAATAAAAGGATCTGAATATTCCGCTATGCATGAGTTAGGAAATTCTACTTGAGCTCTCTTACCTATGTTTTTGACTGGGTACATCCATGATGCGCTATATTTAAAATCATTGTCGTTGGATTCAGTTATGACTAAATGAGCAGGATTAAATTCATGAGCGTTAAGCTCTAAAGCAGATAGGCTGAGCAATAGAAATATTAACTTATACATTAAATCTTTAAATCTGGATTGATTATTATTGAGTAATCACTACTAACTTTATTTATAAAGTTATCAACAGCTACATCACGTTTGAGTTGAATGTAATCAACCTCAAGTTCTTTGTAAATATTTTTAATATCAGGATAGTATCCATCTTCGACGTTGGTTATAAAAAGAAGATGGTAGCCGAATGGAGATTTGTATGGTCCGGTCCAAATATTTAAATCAGGATTACTGAACGCAACCTCTAAACCAACTCCAAAATTACTTTCTATGGCTTTCATATTGATTTCAGCAAAATTCTTTCCAAGAAAAAATACATCAGAAGAGATATTTTTATTATTTTTAATATCTAATATTGCTTGATTTGACCTTTCTAGTGAGTTGTTTTCATTTGTAAAAAAATGATGAGTAAAAGTATAGGTTGGTGAAATATAGTAACTATCTTTATTTTGATCATAAAATCTAGATATCTCTTCGTATGATGGTTTATCAATAACTGATTCTTGTTTTAAGAAAGAAATTTTTTGAGCTAATCTTCTTTTGATAATTCTATCTTCTTTATCTAAACCAAGAGCAATTGCTTCTCTATAGAGAATTTCCTCGTTAACTAGATTATTAATTATTCTTGCTATTTCATCATCAGTTGGATCTCTTCCAACTTGCGACTTCCAAGCATTTACAAGACTTATAATTTCTTGATCAGATATAAAAATATCTTTACTTTCATCATAATTAGACCCTATATCAATAATATATATAAAAAGCCCAATTAAAAAAAAGTATAAAATTCTTCTTTTCAATTTTGTAACTTCTGTTAAGTACTACTTCTTAATCTCACAGTACCACCTAGAGGTATAACCTCAACATTAGATGGGTCTGGTATATACCATATAGGAGAGGACCATGCTCTCTCTTGAATTGTTTCATGAAGATCTTCTCTTGGTTTAAAACCTCTTTTAACAGCGTCCCATGTGCTCCATCTGCAAGTTGGGTTCTCGAGAACTCTAACGTAATAAAAAGCTTTATTTGAAGAGTCAAACTCAGGATCTATCCAATGAGTTTTTAATTCAGATGAACCAACGTTCTGAGATATTGAACAATCATTGATATTAACTTTTGCGCCATTGTCTGGACATCTATGAGTCACTGGATCAACAGCATTACCATCAGAACAAACTACATCAAAAACTTTTTCGTTTGGTCTACCGCTAATCGAATCCATCCACCCTTTAATTATTTGTACTCTTTGGAGAGGAGCTCCGTACTTATCTTTTTGAGCCCATACAATAAATTCTGGAACTTTGTCGCCATTGCTTAATAGGTCTGCACCCATGGTTACACCATTTTTATAAGCTTCTGATACCATGTTGTCTGAATTTAAATCTATTAAAGACAAGTCATAACCACCAAAAAATCTAACAGCAAGTCTAGTGCCTGTAGTTGCAAAAGTTTCTTTTCTTTTAAATGCCTTGAATATAGAGTCCCTAGTGTTTTCTTCAGCCCAGGCGACTGCTAATCCAGAAGCGCCCCATTGAGTAAAACCAGTATTTGCATAATCACCTTGATCTAGAGCAAGTGTACTTTGAGGTTGATTGAAAGCGGCCATGTATTCCTCAAGCCTCTCTCTATTCTCTTCAGCTAATGGAACAGAGCCTCTGTTTTCTGCATCACCATCAAGCAAACCTACCTTAGACCAATAGTTTGACTCATCATATGCACCTGCAGCAGTGTGTGTGTCACTAGAGCCAATTAATCCAAACTTATAAGGGTTACCTTGTTGAGTAAATTCAAGCGTTAGACCATTTAAATAAGCTTCTCTCACATAACCACCTGAGGGCTTACTGTATGTTGGGGGTCTGCTACCAACTCGAACATCCATAATTTCAAAATCAGCCCAATCATCATCGGGGGATAGTAGCGGATGTGTGTCAGAGGTGCCTTTTACTTGTGTAATTTCAACCAAAGGCTCATTTCTCATTCTTTTATCAGCATAGTCTTGATCAATTGCATTACCTAAAAATGATTCCATCTCGAACATTTGGCCATTGGAACCATTGCTATTATGAGGTATTGAAACGGTATCAATACCCTTATCACGAAGAGCATCTTGCCAAGTCCATAAATCCTCAGGATTTAAAGAATCAATTCTTGTCCAAGGCCTAATAGATGCCTCTGAGGAATTAAAAATTACATTCCTGTGAAGGTTTCCACCCTCAATATCAGTGGATGTTGTAAATTCATATCCAATAAATGTTGTAAAGTGACCAGGATCATTATGCTCGTTAGCTGACCTTGCTATATCAGCCCATGCAGATTTATGTACATCGTAATCGAAAGATTTTAATGCTAATTGTGTATTTTTTGTAAGCCATGCTTTGAGTATTTTTGGATGCCAGTTCGGGTAAGGTTGGGTAATTACTGCACCAACAATGCTACTAAATAAATCAGATCTCTCACCGGCAGATTCTACAGATAAATTATCTTTTCTATTTAAATTATGAAAAGGTTTTGCAAAATCTTTTTTTGAGATATCAGTAGATGTATCTGCATAAGCTTGGATCATACCCATGTAAAAACCATGATCAGTAACTGAATAAAAATCCAAGGGCTCGCGAAGCTTCATTTCATATCCTAAGGGATGCTTGATACCCTCTCCTTTGGCGTACTTATAGGCATCATCTGGTGTTGCTGTTATACCAAAGACATAAGCATCGAAAGAATATTTAGTATGTACGTGTAAGTCACCATAATAAGGGTTACGATTTGGGTTTGGTTTTGGCTTAACTTTTGATGACTTTTCTTTATTTACAGAAAAATCAACCACCTCCAATGCACTGTCTGATTGCATAGATTTAAAGAAATTTAAAAAGGGTCTTTTTTCATTTACATCAAAATCTATTATCAGCAAGAGAGCTAGATAAAGCCCGGATAATAATAAAAAAAGATAAAGCAATTTCTTATGTTTAGCTATCATAATTCCCCCTCATAATGATCATTCAATTCTATCACATGATAAATGGGTGATTAATATAAGCATTAGATTTATAATTGCACATCTGCGCCTGTAGCTCAGTTGGATAGAGTACTTGGCTTCGAACCAAGGGGTCGGGAGT
>CBFHRY010000066.1:1714-3978 GCA_965658385.1 Gammaproteobacteria bacterium | reverse complement strand
GTAAACAAAACCCTGAAAATCAGTGTCCTCACAGTAGATTTTTATATATAAATCTTTAGGCTTGATAGCTTTGTTCATGAAGCTCAATATCTTTTTGGTAAAGTTCAAGGATGATCTGTATAAAGTCAGGCCATAATAAATCAACAGTAATTAAATGATTTTTTATATTTGGATTTATAGATGATGCAAGAACCCTTACTTTTATTGGCCTTCTATTAAATTTGTATATTAGCGCAGGTATGAGTCCATTGCCCTCTGATGATCTGAGGACCTGATCCCACCAATCCTGTGGTGGCTCCCCGCCATCCCCATATCGTTTACATTCTAAACACCATCTTCCAAGCCGTAGATCTGGAAGCTCTTTTGTGCGTGTTTGTTCTAAAATTCTTTTAACAGGATTTGATAGATTTAGGTCTTGTACTAAGAGGTTTCCAATCTCTCTCTCGAAATTTGCTCCTTTTGCTCTTGAATTAACAGGCAAAACTATTCTCCAGGCTCAAAATTATCCGGAAATTGAGCATTAGTGTGAACTTCCTGAACATCATCCAGATCGTCCATAAACTCCATTATTTTTAGGACCTTTTCAGCCATTTCCTCATCAATTTCAACTAGAGTCTCAGCCCTTAATGTGACCTCAGCATTTGTAATTTCAATCTCTTTTAACTTTAGAGAATCATTAACTGTGCTTAAATCATTGTGTGACGTAATGACTTCAAAATACTCATTTTCATCAACCAAATCTTCAGCCCCTGCTTCTAGAGCAATATCCATTAAATCATCTTCAGAGATATTTTTGGGTATGTGGATAATTCCTAACTTATTAAATAGATATGCAACTGACCCATCTGTACCAAGATTACCACCAAATTTAGAAAAAGCATGTCTTACATCTGAAACTGTTCTATTTCTATTATCAGTCATCGTTTCCACAAGAATTGCCACACCACCCGGGCCATAACCTTCAAAAACTATTTCTTCAAGAGCTCCTGTTTCACCAGTTCCTGAGCCTTTCTGGATCGCTCTCTTAATTGTATCTTTAGGCATATTTGCCTGATTTGCTTTCTCTAAAGCCAGTCTCAAACGAGGATTATCTTCCGGATCTGGTCCTCCTTTTGCAGCAACTGTTATTTCTCTTATAACCTTGGTCCAAACTTTAGCTCTTGATGCATCTTGCCTCGCTTTTCTATGTTTAATATTAGCCCATTTGGAATGTCCTGCCATTTAGATATCTTCCTCTGCTGTTGATTGAATTTTAAGTTCATCAAGCTGTTTTTCATCTACATTACTTGGTGCATCAGTCAGTAAGCAAGTTGCGCTCTGGGTTTTTGGGAAAGCAATTACGTCTCTTATATTTGTTGTATTTGTTATTAACATAACCAATCTATCAAGACCAAATGCAATACCACCATGAGGAGGACAGCCAGCCGACAAGGCATTAAGTAAGAATCCAAACTTATTTTCTGCTTCTTCTTTAGTGATGTTTAATAAGTCAAAAACTACTTTTTGCATATCTTGATCATATATTCTTAGTGAGCCTCCACCTACTTCATAACCATTTAGAACAATGTCATACGCATGAGCTAATGCACCATCTGGATCCTTTGATAATTCTTCTTTTGTGCACTTCGGTAATGTAAAGGGATGGTGTAAAGAAGTAAGATTACCATCCGTATTCCTTTCAAACATTGGAAAGTTTACAATCCAGCAAGGCGCCCATTCTGAATCATAAAGATTTAAATCTTCACCTAGCTTCTTAATTAAACTACTCATAGTTAAATTAACAACATTCTTTGTGCCTGCGCCAAAGAATACAAGATCGCCTGCTTCAAGATTAAGTTCAGACATTATAGATTCTATAGTTTTAGTATCTAAGAATTTTAATATCGGTGATTGAAGTCCATTCTCACTACCATCAGTAGCATTTACTTTAATATAAGCTAAGCCCTTAGCACCAAGCTTAGAGACAAATTTAGTATATTCATCAATCTGTCCTCTAGATAAATTATTTCCTCCAGGGATCTTAAGAGCAACAACTCGAGAACCTTCGTCTTTTGCTGGACCAGAAAAAACCTTAAATTCTTCATTTTTAACAAGCTCAGAAATCTCAACTAGCTTTAAAGGAATTCTTAAATCAGGTTTATCACAACCATAATCTCTCATTGAATCATGCCAATTTAGGACTGGAAATTTATCAAGAGAATAATTACAAAACTTTTCAATAAGAAGTTTTACCATTCCCTCTGCTAAATCAAGAATATAATCTT
>CBFHRY010000066.1:0-1704 GCA_965658385.1 Gammaproteobacteria bacterium | reverse complement strand
ATCAGCTCTAAGGTCTTCGTCTCTAAAACATCTTGCAACTTGATAATATTTATCTAAGCCTCCCATCATAAGCATCTGTTTAAATAGTTGGGGTGACTGAGGCAAAGCGAAGAAATTTCCTGGTTGAACTCTACTTGGAAGTATGTAATCTCTTGCTCCTTCAGGAGTTGCTCTTGTTAAGATAGGAGTTTCTATTTCATTGAAATCACTATCATCAAGATAATTTCTAATTGTTGATGAGATTTTAGATCTAGTAACGATCCTTTGATTCATCTCAGGTCTTCTCAAATCAAGAACTCTATTTTTTAGTCTTACATCCTCATTAACATCTTGATAGTCATCTAGCGGAAATACTGGAGTTGTTGCTTTGCTTAGAATGTCTAGTGATGATACAACAAGCTCAACCTCACCTGTAGCCATGTTTGAATTGATTGTCCCTTCGAGTCTATTTCTAACAAATCCTTTAACAGATATAACAAATTCATTTCTTAAGGTTTCTGCAGATTGAAATGAATCTTTGCTATCTGGATTGAAAACAACCTGACAGATTCCTTTTATGTCTCTCAAGTCTACGAAAATGACTCCTCCATGATCCCTTCTTTTGTGAACCCATCCACAAAGCGTAACTTCTTTATCTAAATTTTTTGCAGTTATTTCGCCACAATAGTGTGATCTCATTTTAATTCCTCTTTAATTAACTTATCTTATCCTTTTTATCTGCTTTCTTGGAGTCAGTAACTGTATTTACTGATTCTTTTTTTGATGAATCATCTGAAAGATTTTTCTTCTTTCCTGTTTTAAAATCGGTTTCATACCAGCCAGATCCCTTTAATCTGAATGATGGAGCTGTGACCTGTTTTTTTAATCCGTTTTTATCACAATTTGGGCAAAGCAAAAGAGGATCGTCACTAATCTTCTGTATTGCTTCCAATTGGTGCCCACAATGTGAACATTTATATTCATAAATCGGCATATGTCTTCAAAAAAAGATAGAATTATAAACTATAAGATTTTATTCATATAATTTAATAATGTTATTTTCAAAATTAGTTTTACCAACACTCAAAGAAGCGCCGAAAGAAGCTGAGATAATAAGTCATAAATTAATGCTCAGAGCAGGCATGATTCGTAAAGTGGCTTCAGGAGTATATACATGGCTTCCACTAGGCTTAAAAGTCCTTAGAAAAGTTGAAGAAATTGTTAGATCAGAAATGAATAAGTCAGGAGCTCAAGAGGTTTTGATGCCTATGGTCCAACCAAAAGAGTTATGGGATGAGACTCATAGATGGGAAAAGATGGGTAAAGAGCTTTTAAGAATTCAAGATAGGCATGAGCGTGACTTTTGTTTGGGGCCAACACATGAAGAAGTTATAACAGACTTAATAAGAAATACTATCAAAAGTTATAAAGAACTTCCTATTAATACATATCAAATTCAAACAAAATTTAGAGATGAGATTAGACCAAGATATGGTGTTATGAGAAGTAGAGAATTTTTAATGAAAGATGCATATAGCTTTGGTGTTGATGAGGAGTCACTTGATAAAAGCTATATAGAAATGAGAAATACTTACAAAAAAATACTTGAAAAAATTGGGCTTGAATACAAGATTGTTAAAGCTGATTCAGGCGCTATAGGTGGTGATGCATCTGAAGAGTTTCATGTGCTTGCTGAGAATGGAGAAGACACTATAGCTATTAGCA
>CBFHRY010000065.1:1955-4143 GCA_965658385.1 Gammaproteobacteria bacterium | reverse complement strand
CAGGGTTTTGAAAGCTTTTGTTAAAAAAGAAGGAGCAAACAAAAAAGTTCCAACAGATTTGTTGGGTGATGATGTAAGAGAGGGCTTAACCGCAATTATTTCTGTTAAAGTTCCGGATCCTAAATTCTCTTCACAAACCAAAGAAAAGCTTGTTTCCTCAGAGGTGGAGAGCGTTGTAAGTACAGTATTTAGTAAATATTTTAATGACTATCTGCTTGAGAACCCCAAAGATGCAGCCTCTATTTTGTCTAAGGTTGCAGAAGCTGCGCTTGCCCGTGAAGCAGCCAGAAAAGCAAGAGAGATGACCAGAAGAAAAGGTGTTTTAGAGATAGCCGGCTTGCCTGGAAAGTTAGCTGACTGTCAAGAAAAAGATCCCACCCTATCCGAGTTATATATTGTTGAGGGTGATTCAGCTGGCGGATCTGCTAAACAAGGAAGAAATAGAAAAAACCAAGCAATTCTTCCCCTTAAAGGTAAGATAATTAATGTTGAAAAAGCAAGAATAGATAAAGTTCTTGGCTCACAAGAAGTTGGAACCTTAATTAAAGCTCTTGGATGTGGAATTGGAAAAGATGACTTTGATATAGAAAAACTTAGGTATCATAGAATCATAATAATGACAGATGCCGATGTTGATGGCTCTCACATAAGAACCCTGCTTTTAACTTTTTTCTACAGACAAATGTATGAAATAGTAGAAAATGGACATATTTATATAGCGCTTCCGCCTCTATATAAAATTACCAAAGGTAAAGAATTTGTATATGCATCAGACGAAGAACAGAAAGAACAGGCAGTTAAAGAATTTTCTGCAGCAGGAACAAGAGGCTTAGAAGTTCAAAGATACAAAGGGCTCGGTGAGATGAACCCCGAGCAGTTATGGTCTACAACAATGGATCCAGAGCATAGAAGAATGATGAGAGTTGATATTAAAGACGTTTTAGACGCAAACGAGTCATTTGAGGTCTTAATGGGCGACGATGTAGAGCCAAGAAGAGAATTTATCAATAATAATGCTCTTTCTGTTACAGACTTAGATATTTAATTGATTTCCTGATAGTTAAGTTTAATCCAGTCATAGGCTTTGTTTGTAACATCTTTAGCACTAAGCGCCTCAATAGGTTTCCCAATCCTCAACCTTACAGTGCCGGGGTATTTTCTAAACTCTCTATTTCGCCAATATTTCCCTGAATTATGACAAACAGGAATAATTGGGACCTTATTTTCATAAGATATTAACCCACAACTTGAACCAAACTTTTGTATGCCTTTTTCAGGCCTCACCCTGGTTCCCTCGGGAAACAATATAATAGAAAACCCTTTCCTAAGTTTTAATTTTGCCTTATTAACAACTCGCTTAAGGCTTTTAAACTTTTTTGCTCTATCCACTGTAATTGGTTTAGTGCAAGCCACAGCCCACCCAAAAAAAGGAATAAGTAACAGCTCTTTCTTAACAACAGATGTTGATGGAACTATAAGCGTTTGAAGAAAAAGAGACTCCCAAGGCCCCTGGTGGTTTGAAGCGATTATACAAGGACGATCAATTAAATTTTCTTTACCTTCTATTTCCCAATCAATCATACAAATGGCCTTTAATAACTTTAGTATCAAATAAACCCAGATAGATATTAGCTTTTGTAAAGATATGGTTTTTAAAAAGGGATATAGAATAATAAGCAGGACGGAAAATATAATCAGAAAAGGGTAAAAAACAGCATTAAAAATAAAGCTTCTTATCACGTTATTTTGTTTTTAAGAAAATCCTCCAAATCTTCAATTTTTAGCCTTTCTTGCTGCATTGTATCCCTATCTCTAATTGTAACAGTGCCATCTTCTAGGCTTTCAAAATCAACCGTAATGCATACAGGGGTGCCTATTTCATCATGTCTCCTGTACCCCTTTCCTATGTTTCCAGTGTTTTCTAGTAGTATTCTACCTATATTCAGCCCTTGAAGTGTTTTTTTAATTTTTGATGAAAGGGCCACTATTTCTTCGTTATTTTTTTTAAGAGGAATAACAGCAGCTTTTATTGGAGCCAAATGAGGCTTGAGCCCAAGAACAACCCTTTCCTTGCCATCACCAAGCGCCTCAACCTTATAGGCTTCATTTAGTATAGCCAAGAAGCCTCTTTCAACACCTGCTGATGGCTCAATAACATAAGGAACAACCCACTCCTTTGTTTGCAAGT
>CBFHRY010000065.1:0-1945 GCA_965658385.1 Gammaproteobacteria bacterium | reverse complement strand
GTCTTGCAGGGCCAGCTTAGAGTTTGAATCTTTATTTTCCATAACCTTAGCAACAATATTTAAATCATTTTGATTTTTTGTATGAGAGCCAAGATCAAAATCTGTTCTATTTGCAATACCCTCAAGCTCTTCAAGCCCATGTGGGAATTTATACATTAAATCAACAGTTCTTTTGGAATAGTGAGCCAACTCATCATCAGGTACCTCATAAAGCTCTATTTGAGATCTCGCAACACCCTGCTTTTCCCACCAACACAACCTTTTCTCAACCCACTCATCATGTATAGTCTCATCACTACCAGGATTAACGAAATACTCTAACTCCATTTGCTCAAACTCTCTCACTCTAAAAATAAAATTCCTCGGTGTAATCTCGTTCCTAAAGGCTTTACCTATTTGAGCAATCCCAAACGGAAGTGATTTTGACGAGGAATCAACCACATTTTTAAAATTTGTAAATATTTGTTGAGCTGTTTCAGGTCTTAAATAAGCAAAAGAATCCTCGGTTTCAACTGGCCCAATGCTTGTTTTAAACATTAAATTAAAAGGCCTAGGCTCTGTGAGATCTGAAGAGCCACATGAAAGACATTTCCCACCAGGAAGCTGATCCGCTCTCCACCTCGCTTGGCAGTTTTTACAATCAACCATTGGATCTGAGAAAGTGCTTTCGTGCCCAGAATGTCTTAAAACAAGAGGATTTGTAAGGATTGATGCATCTAAACCTTCAATATTATCATTTTCATAAATCATCGAAGACCACCAAGCGCTTTTGATATTATTTTTTAACTCTACACCCAGCGGACCATAATCATAACTACCTTGAAGGCCACCATATATTTCGTTTGATTGAAAAATAAAACCTCTTCGCTTGCAAAGCGCAACCAACTCTTCCATTGTTTTAGCTGTCAAAATGTATCTCCCTTGCTATATGTAGACATTTGTTACTTTTTTATGGCTTATGACCATAATATCAAACCAAACCACCTGGTATTAATTATATTTACAGTTAGCTTAAATTATATATTAGTATTAAGATTAAAGCGCTATGAAAGCATTATTTACATTATTATCAATTTTACCTAGATTTATTTATGTATTGATTGCTGATCTTATAGTTATAACCAGAATTTATAAGCACTTTGAGGGCTTTAAAATTACAAAAGCCAATTTAACAATAATAATGCCAAACCTATCTCCCAATGAAATTGAGCTAGAGTCAATAAAAAGTTATAAACAAACCTTAATAAGCACAAGAGAAACTTTTATAGCATGGTCTCGTTCCTCTAAATTTATTAACTCAAATATTTTAGTAATAAAAAACAATTATTTATTATCAGAACACAAAGAAAAAAACAAAGGCTTTATGATGGTAGCAATTCACAGCAGAAGCGTAGACATGCTTCTGTCATGGATTAATTCTCAAACCCCAACAACTTCATTGTATAAAAAAATTAAGTTCAGGCCTCTTGATAAATATGTAAGAAAGATTAGAGAAAATGAAATAAACAAGGTTTACGAGACCGGGATACTCGGGGTTAAAAAATTGTTAAATGCACTTAATAAAAATGAGGTTGTTTGCATGGCCGCAGATCAAGTTCCACAAAGAGGAATGGGTGAGTATGTTGATATGTTTGGAAGAAAAAGCTACACAACAACACTCATACCAAGGCTGGCCTTAAAGACAAACAAGGCCGCAATTTTCTGCTCTGTAAATAAAGCTAATGATGCAGGCTTTCTTGGAATAAATTTGCACCCATCAAGCAGGGATCTATATGATAATAGTAAGCACCTACTATCATTAAATCAATCAATCGAAAAGCTTATTTATGAAAATGTTTATGATTATTCCTGGGAATATAAAAAATACAGAAGACCTTACCAGGGCGATCAGGACCCATACAAATTCTAGGTTTATTTTTGCCAAAAAACAGTTGTAAATAAAACC
>CBFHRY010000064.1:0-4155 GCA_965658385.1 Gammaproteobacteria bacterium | reverse complement strand
AAGCTATACAAGTTACGATTTTAAACAGCCTTCTGCTCTTGTGATGGGATCAGAAGAGCATGGAGTAAGAAAAAAAACTTTGGAAAACTGCGACAACATTATAAATTTATCCACCAACAAACTTTTTAAAAGCCTTAATGTATCTGTTGCTACCGGAATAATATTATCTGAGGCAGCAAGGCAAAGAAATAGAGGTTTAACTTGATATGATATTATTTTCTATTAGACTTCTAACATGCTAAATCAACGAACATTAAGAAACGCTATTAAAGCAAAAGGTATTGGCCTTCATACTGGAAAAGTAGTTAATATGGAGTTAATTCCATCAGGACCAAATACTGGAATTCATTTTATTAGATCTGATGTAGATGAAGATATCAAAATACCTGCTAGAGTAGAGAATGTGGGAGATACTAGCCTTTCAACTGCATTAATAAAAGATGATATAAAGATATCTACTATAGAGCATTTACTGTCTGCTATAGCGGGCTTGGGTATTGATAACTGTATAATTAAAGTTGACGGTCCTGAGGTCCCTATTATGGATGGGAGCTCAAGCCCATTCGTTTTTTTAATTCAGTCTGCTGGCTTGCAAGAACAGAACTCATTAAAAAAATTCATTAAAGTTACAAAAGAAGTGACAGTGACTAGGGATGATGCTTTTGCAACGATCAAACCCTATGATGGATTTAAAGTTGCTTTTAAAGTGGAGTTTGATCACCCGGTTCATAGAAAGCTTCCATCTGAATCAATAATTGATTTTTCATCTACCTCTTTTGTAAAAGAAGTTTGCAGAGCTAGAACATTTGGCTCTATGAATGATCTTGAATTACTAAAGTCGAAAAATTTAGCTTTAGGAGCAAGTGTATCTAATGCTATAGCTTTTGGTGATGAAGATATCTTAAACGAAGAAGGTTTAAGATTTGAAGATGAAATAGTCAAGCATAAAATGCTAGATGCAATTGGAGATCTATATTTACTTGGACATAATTTAATAGGACAGTTTTCGGGTTTTAAATCAGGCCATGCGCTTAATAATGAATTACTAAAAAAGATTATTGCCTCTGATGATGCATATGAAATAGTAGAGTTTGAAAATTCTGATAATGCTCCTATTTCGTATTCTAGGCCTCCTTTTGGAGATATCTAGGATCTAAGATTGATGTTTAAGTCGCTAACAAAATTATTTAGCTCAAGCAATGACAGGGTCATCAAAAAGATGATGGTGTCAGTTCATAAAATTAATAGCCTAGAATCTGAGATCCAGAACAACCCTGAGTCATATTTTCACAATTTAAAAGATGAATTGCATAGAGCTTATAAAGATAGCAATGAAAAAATAGAATCTATTTTACCTTTAGCTTTTGCTGCTACGCGCGAGGCAAGTAAAAGAACTCTAGGTTTACGGCATTTTGACTCTCAGCTGCTAGGAGGCATGGCGCTAGCTCAGGGAAATATAGCTGAAATGAAAACAGGTGAAGGTAAGACGCTTGTAGCAACTCTTCCTGGCTTCCTTAATGCATCAATAGGAAATAAAACTATATTAGTAACAGTAAATGATTACTTGGCAAAAAGAGATGCAGAGTGGATGAGACCTGTCTATGAGTATCTGGGTCTGAAGGTTGGTGTTGTTTATTCAAATCAAGATATTGAGGAGAAAAAAGAAGCATATAAAGCAGATATTATTTATGCAACAAACAATGAATTAGGTTTCGATTATCTTAGAGATAATATGGCGCATAGGGTTGAAGATAGAGTTCAATGTTCGCTTGATTTTGCCATAGTTGATGAGGTTGACTCAATCTTGATTGATGAAGCAAGAACACCTTTAATCATTTCAGGACCATCAGCAGAAAGCTCTGAGATGTATAAACAAATTAAGAAATTTATTCCAAAACTTTCAAAACAAATTAGAGAGGGAACAGAAGAAGAGCCTTTGCTTGATGAAGAAAGAGGACATTACCTAATTGATGAAAAGAATAGAACAATTGATTTAACAGATGATGGATATTTAAAAGTTGAGGAGCTACTAGAAGAGGCTAATATTATTGGTGAAGGTGATGGTCTTTATTCAGTATCTAATTTAAAAATAATGCGGTTTGTTCAAGCAAGCCTTAAAGCTAATTTTTTATTTCAAAAAAATGTCCATTATTTAGTTAGAAATAATGAAGTTCTTCTTATTGATGAACATACTGGAAGAACAATGCCTGGAAGAAGGATAAGTGAAGGTGTCCATCAAGCCCTGGAGTGTAAAGAAAATGTAACTATCCAAAGAGAGTCGCAAACACTTGCCTCAACCACCTTTCAGAATTTCTTTAGATTATTCTCAACTCTTTCCGGTATGACTGGAACTGCTGATACTGAAGCTCCTGAATTTAGGGAGATTTATAATCTGGATGTAGTGATTATTCCTACTAATGTTCCTATGGCTAGGAAAGATATGAATGATCTAGTGTTTCAAAATAAGAATGCAAAACTTAAGGCATTGGTAAAAGAAATTCTTACCATTAGAGAAAAGAATGCACCTATATTGGTTGGAACTGTTTCTGTTGAATCATCTGAACAGGTCTCAGAATACTTAAAAAAAGCTTCAATTCCTCATCAAGTTCTAAATGCTAAGCATCATGAAAAAGAAGCGGAAATTATTGCAAATGCAGGAAAACCAGGAATGGTAACGATTGCAACAAACATGGCTGGAAGAGGAACTGATATTGTTCTTGGTGGAAAAAAAGAAGATCAAACTACAGAAGAATGGGAAAAGAATAATAAAACAGTACTTGATGCTGGAGGTTTGCATATTCTAGGAACCGAAAGACATGAATCAAGACGTATTGATAACCAATTACGTGGAAGATCGGGCAGACAAGGCGATCCAGGGTATTCAAGGTTCTTTTTATCAATGAGTGATGATCTCTTAAGGTTGTTTATAACTGAATCTAGAAAAAACCTATTTGAGAGAATGGGAATGGGAGATGAGCCAATCGAACATGGAATGCTTTCAAGAAGTATTGAAAACTCTCAACGCAGAATAGAGGCTAGAAATTTTGACGCAAGAAAAAATCTTCTTGAATATGATGATGTTTCGAATGATCAGAGAAAGGCCACTTATTCTCTAAGAAATCAGTTATTAGAAGAAAGCTCCATAAATGAAACCATAGAAATTTTAATTGAGCAGCAATTTTCTTCTATCTCATTTCAATATGTACCTAAAGAATCCATAGAATCACAATGGAAACTTGATGAATTGGATAAATATCTTGAAGAAACTTTTGGTATTAATATCAATATTTCCAAAAAAGCCAAATCTGATAAATCTCTGCTTCCAGATTCAATAGCAAAAATAATTGTTGAGTTTGCTAAAAACCATTACGAGCATAAATATGCCCCTCTTGCAGAAAACTTAAAAGAACTTGAGAGACAGATTATGTTACAGGTGCTTGATGTTCATTGGAAAGAGCATCTTGCTGAAATTGATCATCTTAGAGGAAGTGTTGGGCTAAGAGCATATGCTCAAAAAAATCCTAAAAATGAGTTTAAGGCAGAAGCATACAAAATGTTTGAAAGCATGCTTGATGAAATTGACTTTGAGACTATCAGGGTGCTTTTTTCATTAAAAATTTCATCAGAAGAAGAAATGAATCTTGTCAGTAATGATAAGAAAAATGAAGATCAAGAAATGGTCCTGAATAAAGAACAAACCTCTCCAATAGTTGGAGAAAAACCTAACTCAAATCAGAAAAATATTGCTTCTATAAAAAGAGATGAGCCAAAAATTGGAAGAAATGATTTTGTAAAAATTTCTAATGGCACAGAAACTAAAGAAGTGAAATATAAAAAAGCAAAACCGCTCATCGAAAGCGGTAAGTGGAATATTGTTTAAGACTTAATCTTCGTAAAAATCCTCAGAAATTGCTGGTCTTGAAATTTTATTATCTTCATTAGCCCACTCTCCAAAATCAATTAACTTACATACTTCTGAGCAAAAGGGTCTGTACAAGTTTTCTTTAGAATTTGTTGTTTGTTTTTCACATCTTGGACATTTGCTCATGATGACTCCTTTAATAAATTAAGATAAAAATTATGCATTTTTGTAACAGCATTTTGGAGAGATTCTATACTCTTACCATTATCAATTATATCGTCTGCAATACTTAA
>CBFHRY010000063.1:0-4171 GCA_965658385.1 Gammaproteobacteria bacterium | reverse complement strand
TACAGATACAGCAAGCTCAAAGAGTGACATGCTTGATGACTTTGATAATGTTAGTAATTTAGTTCTATCTCATCCTATGTCTGGCTCCGATCAGTCTGGATATAATGCAGCAAACAATGAGCTTTATGAAAATAAGAAAACTTTAGTCTTAAACCCGTTTAGTGCCTCAGATAAGCATTTGCAAATTGTAATGAATCTGTGGAAGCTTCTTGGAAGTACTCCCTACATAATGAACTCCGAAGATCACGACAGGGCTATGGCCTTTGCTAGTCATTTGCCCCACTTAATATCTTTTTCCTTGCTCCATTCGATCATGAATCAAGATGATAACAATATTAATAATTTTGCAGCAGGAGGCCTTAAAGAGTTTTTAAGAATTGCGGGCTCAGATCCAGAGATGTGGTCAGATATTTTTAATAGTAACCAAAACAATATCATAGAGGCGCTTGAGCTTTTCAAGGATAGTTTAGATGAAATTAGAAATAAATTTTCAGATAAAGACGAGTTAAAAGAACTAATAAATAAAATAAAACAATATAAACAAAATTCATTTTGAACTTTTTAGCCAACAATTCTGCAAATCTTAATGGTGAAATTATTTGCCCTGGGGACAAGTCAATTTCTCAACGCATTGTTATGATTGCATCATTAATTAATGCTGATATAAAAATTTCAGGTTTTCTTAATGGCAATGACCCTATATCTACAGCAAATGCTTTAAATCAAATAGGTGCTAAGATTGAGATATCAGATACAAATGTAAATGTATCAACTTCCGCTGAAGCCTTTAAGAGTATTGATGATCTTATTGATCTTGGTAATTCAGGTACAGGTATAAGGCTTTTATCAGGATTTATATCTGGCATAGGATTAAAAGCTAAATTATCAGGAGATGAATCTTTAATTAAGCGTCCAATGAGAAGAGTTGCAGATCCATTAACATTAATGGGAGCAGATATCTCAACAACAGATTCTGGAACTCCTCCAATTCAAATAAATCCAGGTAGTATAAAAGACGACTATATTTATGAAATGCCTATTTCGAGTGCACAAGTAAAATCTGCAATATTACTTGCAGCTTTAACAGCCAAAAAAAAAGTTACTGTTATTGAAAAAAAGATCACAAGAGATCATACAGAAAGAATGATTGAATATTTTGGTGGCGATATTTGTGTTGAAGAGCATGAGCAAGGCAGAAAGATAACTTTATTTCCCTCAGAGCTTAAATCACAACCAGAATACAGTGTAGCAGGCGACTTTTCATCTGCATCTTTTTTAATAGTTGCTTGTTTAATAGCAAAAAATTCTAAGATCTTGATAAAAAATGTTGGCTTAAATGAGAGCAGATGTGGTCTTATTGGCGTATTAAAAAAGATGGGCGCACAGATAAAGATTTTAAATGAACAGATGAAATGCAACGAAAAGGTTGGAGATATTGAAGTCATATCATCATCTTTAAAAGGAGCTGAAATTGGAGGCTCCATTATTCCAAATATCATCGATGAAATTCCTATTCTTAGCATTGCTGCTTCTGCAGCTAACGGCAAAACACTCATAAAAGATGCTAAAGAACTTCGAGTTAAAGAATCAGATAGGCTTGAAGCAATAGCATCAGGCCTTAGTAAACTAAATGTTCCTCATATTTTATTTGAGGATGGTATTGAGATTTCAGGCGTGGATATATTAAGACCTAAAGATGAAGAAATAGATTCGTTTGGAGATCATAGAATTGCAATGAGTTTTCTGATATCAAGCCTAATTTCTTCAAATGAGATTCGAGTTAAAAATTGTGAAAATATTTATACTTCTTTTCCAACCTTTTTCGAACTCATGAATGATCTTGGCCTGAATATGGAGAGGTATGGATAGGATCATTACAATTGATGGACCCTCTGCATCTGGAAAGGGGTCTTTAACAAGGGGTATAGCTAGCCACTTATCATTTGATATCCTTGATAGCGGTTTGCTTTATAGGGCATACGCATATCTTTATGAAAAAGGTGTTCCTGCTAGTGACATAGGTTCAGCTATTAAAAAGCTATCATTTACATTCAACCTTAAAGATGTGCTTGTTTACGAAGATAAAATAGAGATTACCTCAATATTGAGATCTGAAAAAATTGCTAAAGTTGCTTCAATGTTAAGCTCTAAAGAAGATACCCGAAAAAATTTATTAGATACCCAAAGATCATTTTATGATGGCAAAGGTTTAGTTGCGGATGGAAGAGATATGGGCACGGTGGTGTTCCCTAGTGCAAGGCTAAAAATTTTTCTAACCGCATCCAGTGAAGTAAGAGCAAAAAGAAGGCATATAGAGTTGCAGAATCGTGGCCAAGAAGTTAATATGCGCGATCTGATAGAAGATATTGAAGAAAGGGATTTGAGAGACAGAACTAGAACATTATCTCCCCTTATTCCAGCAGAAGATTCAGTTGTAATTGATTCTTCAACAATGTCCCTTGATGAAGTACTGAGCTTTACTAAAAAGCTCGCAAAAAAGGAATTTGATAAATGACAGAATCATTCTCAGCTTTACTTGATGAAAGTTTAAGCACACTAGATATGCAACCTGGTTCAATTGTTTCTGGGGTTGTGTTGGATGTTGATAATGACTGGGTAACAGTCCATGTCGGCTTAAAATCAGAAGGAGTTGTATCTCTTGATGAGTTTAGAAACAATGAAGGCGAAGTAAATATCGCTGTTGGCGATGAGGTGGAAGTAGCACTAGAAGCCGTTGAAGACGGATATGGTGAAACAAGAATCTCAAGAGAGAAAGCCAGAAAAATATCTACATGGAAAATGCTTGAGGAAGCACTTGAAACTGGAGAATTTGTTACTGGTAAAATTCATAACAGAGTTAAAGGCGGCTTCGCTGTTGAAGTCGAAGTAGTAAAAGCTTTCTTACCTGGATCGCTTGTTGATGTGAGACCTGTAAAAGAGGCTCCAGACATTGAAAATACAGTTCAAGAATTTAAAGTAATCAAGCTTGATTACAAAAGAAACAATGTAGTACTTTCCAGAAAAGCTGTTCTTGAAAAGAATAACTCAGCTGTAAAAGTTGAGCTTCTTAAAAATTTAGAAGAAGGCCAGATAGTAAAAGGTATTGTTAAAAATATTACCGACTATGGTGCTTTTGTTGACCTAGGCGGTTTAGACGGGCTACTTCACATAACAGACATATCTTGGTCTAGGGTTACTAATCCGGCAGAAATGTTATCACTTGGTGATGAAATTGATGTGAAGGTCCTAAGCTTTGATAAAGAAAAACTAAGAGTATCACTCGGTCTCAAGCAGATTCAGAATGATCCATGGGAAAACGTTGAAAGCAACTACGCTGTTGGCGGTGTTTATGAAGCATCAGTTTCAAATATTACGGACTATGGTTGTTTTGCTCAACTTGAAGAAGGAATCGAGGGTCTAATTCACTTGTCTGAATTAGATTGGACAAGTAAAAACATTCATCCTTCAAAAGTCGTAGAAATGGAACAAAAAATCAAAGTAATGATTCTTGAAATAGATCATGAAAAGAGAAGAATTTCTTTAGGACTAAAACAAACCAAGGCAAACCCTTGGACTGAATTCTCTAATAAATACGCTTTGGGTGACAAAGTTGAAGGCCAAATTAAATCTATTACAGATTTTGGTATTTTTGTTGGCCTTGAGGGTGACATTGATGGATTAATACACTTATCTGATATATCAGATGCTGAAGATCCAAAGGAAGCTTTAGATGAATTCAAGAAAGGCGATAAATTGAACTGCGTAGTTTTTGCTGTCGATGCTGAGCGTGAAAGAATTTCACTAAGATTAAGTGAGTAACAAAAGTACTAAAACTTTTAATCGATCAGATATTGAAACAGAACTTTTAAGTCAGTTTCCTGATTTAACAAAAAAACAAATCAAATTAGCTATAGACTCAATCATTGAGTCTATAGTTGATGCTGTGGCATTTGATAAAAAAGTAGAGCTAAGAGGATTTGGTACTTTCTCTAAGAAATATATTAGGCCAAGGAAGTTTATTAATCCAAGAACTAAAGAAGTCTCTTATTTAGGCGAAACAGCCACCATGCATTTCAAGCCTTCAAAATCGTTGATTCAAGACTAAGATATAGTTAAGATTCAATCTCTATGACAAAATCGATAATTGTTGCTCTAGATGAGTATGATCAAA
>CBFHRY010000062.1:0-4220 GCA_965658385.1 Gammaproteobacteria bacterium | reverse complement strand
TTGCCCTGCTACAGTAATGGTTGCATCATTACCAATAACGTCAGCACATGCCATAGCAACGGCTTCTGGAATCACAGGATTGACTTTGCCAGGCATAATACTACTTCCTGGCTGTAACGCCTCGAGCTCTATTTCAGATAAACCTGTTAAAGGCCCGCTATTCATCCACCTTAAATCATTAGAAATTTTCATAAGAACTATACTGAGGTTTTTGACTGCAGAGGACAATTCAACAGCATTATCTACAGAACTTAATCCTTGAAAGAAATTTTTGGCTTGTTTGGTTTTTAAGCCAGTTAAAGAATTTACTTCATTGCAAAAATATTTTGAGAAATCTTTATGGGTATTTATCCCTGTTCCAATAGCAGTTCCACCTTGTGGAAGCTCAAGCATCCGATTGCTAGCTGCTTTTAAAGATTTTTTAACACTTAATAGTTGAGCCTTCCATCCTGAAAGCTCTTGAGAAAAATCAATTGGCATAGCATCCATTAGATGAGTTCTACCGGTTTTAACATTGCCCCTGACTTCTTTCATTTTTGAGTCAATTGCATTGATAAGAATATCCAAATTAGGAAATAGTAGTCTTTCCATATCTAGCAATGAACTTATACAAATAGCAGTAGGTATAACATCATTTGAACTTTGACTCATATTTACATCATCATTAGCTCCAATATCTATTTTTGATTTTTTGGAAGCAATATTTGCAATAACCTCGTTTGCGTTCATATTGGTGCTTGTTCCAGAGCCGGTTTGAAATATATCTAAAGGAAATGAATCATCATGTTCGCATTTAATTACAGTTTTTGATGCAGATTTAATGGCATTTGCTTTTTTTGCACTTAATAGTTTTAGTTTTTGGTTTGCTGCCGCTGCAGAAAATTTGATAATGCCAAGTGCCTCAATAAAGGATCTTCCAAAAGGAAAAGCAAATTTTATACCACTGATTTTAAAGTTCTCTAGTGCTCTTTGTGTTTGCGCTCCCCATAATGCATCTTCAGGGACTTTTACATTTCCTAGACTGTCTTTTTCAATTCTATATTTCATATTTATACCAATATTTGATAAGCTATTTTATCATTCAAACTAATTTGGTGGAAAAAAGAATGTCAAATGTTACGCCTATTAAAATCAACTTAACTGATGGTAGATTGCCTTTAAAGAAAAAAGGCCTTGAAATGAAGGAATTTGCTAATGTTGCTGAAATAAGAAGAGATCAGCTTGAAAAATTGGCAGCTGGTTTTAGGTTCTTTGCGCATTGTGGTTTTAATGAAGGGGTAGCTGGTCATATTACTTACAGAGACCCTGAATTCCCTGATCACTTTTGGGTTAATCCATTGGGTGTCCATTTTTCTCAAATATCTGTATCAGACCTAATTCTTGTTAATCACGATGGAAATGTTGTTCAGGGTGATAGAGATGTAAATGTTGCTGCATTTGCTATTCATTCAAGACTGCACAAAGCTAGGCCAGATGTGAATGCTGCTGCGCATTCTCACTCTATTCAAGGCAGAACATTCTCAACACTTGGAAAACTGTTAGACCCTATCTCACAAGATGCGTGTGCATTTTATGAGCAACAAGCAATTTATAGTGATTTTTCAGGTGTTGTTGAAGAGGTTGAAGAAGGAGATGCAATCGCCAAGGCTCTTGGTGATAAAAAGGTGATTATCCTTCAAAATCATGGCATTCTCACCACAGGCCCTTCTGTGGATATTGCTTTGTGGTTTTATACTTCAATGGAAAGATGCTGCCAAGCTCAATTAGCTGCAGAAGCTGCTGGAAAGCCTATAATTATTCCTCATGATACTGCTGTTAAAACCAGAGAGTTTATTGCCAATGATATTGCGGCATGGGCTAGTTTTCAGCCAGCATTCGATATGATTGTAAAAAAGGAACCTGATTTATTAGATTAACCTATAGGGCTAATCATGGCCTTAGTTTCTAGATAGTCTTCAAGCCCATGAGTTCCATGCTCTCTTCCATTTCCTGAAGCTTTATAGCCTCCAAATGGAGCATTGTTCTCTCTATTTCCACCATTGATAGTAATTTGACCCGCTCTAATATGCCTAGCTACTTCTTGAGCATGATTAATCTCACCTTGCACATAACCAGCTAAGCCATAATCGGTATCATTAGCTATTTCAATGGCCTCTTCTTCCGTTTCATATTTTAAAATACACAAAACAGGCCCAAAGACCTCTTCTCTTGCTATTGTCATATCATTAGTTACATCTGCAAAAACAGTAGGTTTAACGTAATAACCCTTTTCTAAGCCCTCAGGAAGTTCAGAACCACCAGCAACTAAAGTTGCGCCTTCTTCAATACCTATCTCAATCATTCTTATGACTTTCTCGTATTGAGCTTTATTTGATATAGGTCCCATCTTTGAATTTTCATCCATAGGATCACCTACTGTTGTTTTTTCAACAACTGCTTTAGCAATCTCTAATGCCATATCATAGTTTTTAGCTGAAACCAGCATTCGTGTGGGGGCTGTGCAAGTTTGACCTGTATTTAAAAAACATTGAGATACTCCTGCTGCAACAGCCTTTTCAATATTTGCATCATCAAGGATTATGTTTGCTGACTTACCGCCAAGCTCTTGAGCAACTCTTTTTACAGAAGGTGCTGATGCTTGTGCTACAGCAATTCCAGCTCTGGTTGAGCCTGTGATTGAAATCATATCTACATCAGGATTTTCTGATAACGCAGCTCCTGCTATAGGCCCATATCCATTTACTAAATTGAACACACCTTTGGGAAGTCCTGCCTCATCAATAATTTCAGCTAATAAAATTGCACAATATGGAGATATTTCACTTGGCTTTAAAACCATAGTACATCCAGCAGCAATAGCAGATGCAACTTTTGTACACATCTGATTCATAGGCCAGTTCCATGGAGTTATCATTCCAACCACACCAATTGCCTCCTTTCTTTCAATATAATTTTCTGAATTTCTTTCAAATTCATAATTCTCTAGAGTTTTTAGAGTTCCTCTGAAATGACTTAAGCCGGTTGTCGCTTGTGCCACTTGAGATAACCACAAAGGTGCACCCATCTCCTCTGTTACAGTAGTTGCAACCTCATCTATTCTTTTTTCATAGATTTCTATAATTGCTTTAAGGTAGTCTGCTCGCTCTGCTGGCGAAGTTTTGCTAAAAGTTTTAAAAGCCTCTTTTGCATGACCAACTGCAACGCTTACATCTTCTTTGGTACCTGCTGATATCAAGCCAATAACCTCTTCTGTAGCAGGATTAAAAACTTCAATAGTCTCTGCAGTTGAAGGCTTGGTCCATTGTCCATTAATGTAAAAATCTAATTTATCTTTCATAGTCATTTCCTGTTTGTATATAAATTATAGATATATTGATGCTTTTGATAAAGCTATTCTCTAGATTCCTTGAATGCCTCAATAGCTCTCAATCTTGATTCTTTAAGATTTAGCATCGGTTCTGGGTATCCCAAATGTTTTCGCAAAGAACTATTAGGATCGTGAATAACTTTTTTATCCAAATCTATTAGTTCTGGAATATATTTTTTGATAAATTTTCCATCTTTATCAAAATTAGTCGACTGGGTTATAGGATTAAATATTCTAAAATATGGTGCTGCATCAGTACCAGTAGAGCTACTCCATTGCCAGCCACCATTATTTGAAGCAAAGTCTGCATCAATTAGGCTCTCCATGAAGAACTTTTCTCCAAGCCTCCAATCGTGCAACATATTTTTTGTAAAAAACATTGCAACGACCATTCTTAACCTATTATGCATCCAGCCTTCAGCTTTTAACTGCCTCATTGCAGCATCAATAATAGGGAATCCTGTCATGCCATTTTTCCAAGCATTAAATTCAACCTCATCATATCTCCACTGAATAGCATTCGTGTAATCTTGAAATGGCTTGCCTTTACTAACTTTTGGAAAAGAATGCATGATATTTCTATAAAATTCTCTCCAGACTATCTCATCTATCCATTTGGTATAACCCTTATTGCCAGAAGTAAACTCAAAATCATTAAGCTTTAATGCCTCAAGAATACATCTTCTTGACGATATTACTCCTGTAGCTAAATATGGAGATATTCTGCTCGTGCCTTCTAGAATAGGATCATTTCTATTAGCAGAGTAATTAGGGGCTTTGGTAGCAAGAAAATCATTTAATCTTTCAAGTGCGCTGTCTTCACCATGTGGCCATAGGCTCATATCAACACCAT
>CBFHRY010000061.1:0-4319 GCA_965658385.1 Gammaproteobacteria bacterium | reverse complement strand
AGTATTTTTTGTAACTCAAGTATTTTAGTAATGATGTCATTAAACTCATTATTTAAATTATCTTGCTCTAGACCTGTTAGCCTACCAAGCCTTAATTCTAGAATTGCTTTTGCTTGAAGAGGAGAAAGTTTATATTTTTTTCCTTTGATTCCTACGTCTTTTGGAAGACCTTTAGGCTTGCATGCATCTTCACCAACTTTTTTAAGAATTGCATGAAGCGGTCCTGCATCCCATTGCTTTTTACACAAGGCCTCTGCTGCAACTTTCGGATCTTTAGATTTTTTTATAATAGCGATAACTTCATCTATATTTGCTATAGAAACCATTAAACCTTCAACAATATGGCCTCTTTCTTTTGCTTTTTTAAGATCAAATTTAGTTCTTTTTACAATTACGTCTTTTCTATGTTCTATAAATGCTTCAAGAATCTCTTTTAAATTTACTTCTTTAGGCTGACCTTTAGACAAAACAGTTAAATTGATACCGAAGGATTGCTCAAGCTGAGTTTGAGCAAATAGATTATTTTCTAATACTTCAACCGAATCACCTTTTCTTACTTCAATTACAACCCTTAAGCCATCTTTATCAGACTCATCTCTAATCTCTGTAATTCCTTCTATTTTTTTGTCCTTAACTAACTCAGCAATCTTTTCAAGCATACGAGCTTTGTTAACCATAAAAGGAATTTCGTTGATAATTAATGATTGCTTGCCTGACTTATCTTCTTCGATGGATGTATTTGAGCGAATATGAATAATTCCTCTTCCAGTTTTATAAGCCTCGTATATTCCTGCCCTACCATCAATAGTTCCTCCAGTAGGAAAGTCAGGTCCAGGTATATCTTTAATCAGTTCATCAATCGAAAGCTTTGGATTTTCAATCAAATTTATACAGCCAGTGATTACTTCGGTAAGATTATGTGGAGGTATGTTTGTGGCCATTCCAACTGCAATGCCTGATGAGCCATTAATCAATAAGTTTGGAATTTTTGTAGGAAGTACATCCGGTATGTGTTCACTTCCGTCATAGTTAGGCGAAAAAGATACTGTATCTTTTTCAAGATCTCCAAGCATTTGATCAGTAATTTTAGCCATGCGTACTTCCGTATATCTCATAGCTGCTGGAGGATCTCCATCTATGGAGCCAAAGTTACCTTGACCTTCAACCAACGTATATCTCAATGAAAAGTCTTGAGCCATTCTTACCATTGCATCATAAACAGCTGAATCACCATGAGGATGATATTTACCAATGACATCACCAACAACTCTGGCAGACTTCTTATAGGGCTTGTTATATGAATTTTTTAGGTCATACATAGCGAAAAGAATTCTTCTGTGGACTGGTTTAAGACCATCTCTTATATCTGGAAGCGCCCTTCCATGAATTACACTCAACGCATAACTTAAATATGACTGCTTGAGTTCATCTTCAATATTAACTGAAATAATTTCTTTAGCAAAATCGCTCATTTTTAGGCCTAAATAATAGTAATAAATAACTTAATTAATTAAGCTAATTTTATCACGAATATATTGATTTTATGCGAATTTATTCAGGCTTATAGTAGTCAATTCTCTCTATATCTTCTTCGGCAACCTCTTCTCCATATTGAATCTCAATTAAATGACAAGGCTGGTCAAAAGGATTTGTAATTTGATGCCATTCTCCGACATTTGCTAAATATTTATCGAATTTCTTTAATGTTATGGTTTTTCTATTATTTGGATCATTTTTACTGAAATTTACTTCACACATGCCTTTGCTTACGAGCCAAATTTCACTCCTCTTATTATGACGCTGAAAGCTCATTCCCTGACCAGGCGATACGATTAATTCTTTTACTTTTACATCATCATCTTTAAACAAATTATAATAACTGCCCCAAACTCTCTCTTCTTGAAAATACTTCCATTTTTTAAGAATCCACGAAGAAGAGTTCCTTTTATTATCTCCACCAACTCCAAATAAAAACTCTATTCCAGACACCGCCATTTCTGGAATGTTATCTTTATTTCTATCGCCGCCATTAGCAAATATTATTTCTGAGCTTGGATATAAATTTTTTATGCTTTCCAAAGCGTTAATAGCACTGCCAAACTCGTCGTCTTCGAATCCTATTACATCATCAACAAAATAAAGATTTTCTATAATGATTTTCCTTTCATTGAATGGCATGAAAAATTTATCTTTCTTTTGTTGAAGCCACGCATCACTATTCAAAGCGACAATTAATCTATCGCCAAGCTTTTTTGCAGATTTTAAATAAGATATATGCCCAGAATGGATGGGATCAAATCCGCCACTTACAATAACAATTTTCATTAGAAATTTCTTTTATCTACAAGTATAGATCAAGTTGTATATTGAATTCATTATGAAAAATGAAAAATTAATCTTTAAATTCTGCAACAACTCCGCCAATTGATTCTTTCGCATCACCGAATAACATTCTTGTATTTTGCTTGAAGAAAAGTGGGTTCTGAACACCTGCAAAGCCAGATGACATTGATCTTTTGAGAACGAATACAGTCTTAGCATTATGAACCTCGATAATTGGCATGCCGTAAATTGGGCTTCCAGGTTCCTCAGTTGCTGAAGGATTGACTACATCATTTGCACCAATGACAACTGCCACATCAACTGAATCCATAGTTGGATTTACATCTTCAGGTTCTGCTAAAACATCATAAGATACATTTGCTTCTGCAAGCAGAACATTCATATGCCCCGGCATTCTTCCTGCAACAGGATGTATACCATACTTAACCTCTGTTCCATTTTCTTCAAGCAACTCTCCAAGCTCTCTTACCACGTGTTGAGCTTGAGCTACTGCCATTCCATAACCTGGAACGATCAACACTGAGCTAGCATTCTCTAGAATTAAAAATGCGTCAGCAACATTAATAGGATTAACTTCACCTTGCTCTTCTGAACCTTTAGTTGTTGATGAGCTTGCATAACCTACAAACAAAATATTACTGATAGATCTATTCATAGCTTTAGCCATGATTATTGTAAGTATCAAGCCGCTTGCCCCAACAAGAGAACCAGCAACTATAAGAACATTATTCAGTAACAAAAGCCCTGCTAGTGCAGCAGCAATACCTGAAAATGAATTAAGCAATGAGATTACAACAGGCATATCTCCCCCACCAATTGGAAGAACAAAACCAATACCAGCCAACAATATAAGAACTAAAAAAACTGAGAAAAAATTAGCGCCAAGCAAGTTTACAAAGGCAGGAACAAATGATGTAAATAGAAAAATTAAAGAGATGTAAAATATTGTTGTAAATAACTTTGTTACAAAAGAAGTTTTTGCAATATTTATCTTCTCAGCAAGTTTTCCATATGCTACCAAACTACCTGAAAATGTTACCCCACCAATATAGATTGTTATAAGAATAAGTGCATATTGGAATATTGGTATATTTACCCCAGAGGCATATTCAGACCATGCTATTAAGAATGTCGCAAGTCCTCCAAAACCATTAAATAAAGCCACCATTTCTGGTATTGAAGTCATTTTTACTTTTAAAGCAATTAGTGAACCTACTATAGCTCCAAGACCTATTCCAGCAATAAGAGTTAAGGGATTTGTAACATTTATAAAAGTGACTAGAACAGCTACAAGCATTGCAAGAGCAGATAAAAAGTTACCTTTGACTGCAGTGTCTTCTTTGCCAAGCATTTTAATGCCTGATATGAAAAGAATTGACGAAATTATATAAACTATATTTTGTACTATTGAAATATCCATTATTTTTTCTTAAACATTTTAAGCATTCTGTTTGTGACTAAATATCCACCAAATACATTAATTGAAGCAAAAGTTACTGCAAGAAAAGCTAAGACTGTTTGAAGCTGATTATCAACTGATAATAATAATGCGCCTACTAAAGCAATCCCAGAAATAGCGTTAGCGCCTGACATCAATGGGGTATGAAGAGTGCTTGGCACTTTAGATATAAGCTCAAGACCAAGATAGATCGATAATATAAGAACAAATCCTAATAAAATGTATGTTTCCATTAGCTGAACCTCTCGTTAAGTATTTTGCCATTATGAACAAGCACGCTACTTTTAATAATTTCGTCTTCAAAATCAAAATTTATTTCACCCGAATCAGTATCATAAAAATCAGTTATCCAATGGTTCAAGTTATTTGATAGAGCAAGTGATGCATGAGAAGAAACTGTTGAAGATAAATTAGAAATACCAATTATTTTTACTCCATTTTTAATTACAACCTCATCTTGAATTGAGCCCTCAACATTACCTCCAGACTCAACTGCCATATCAAAAATAACGCTTCC
>CBFHRY010000060.1:0-4332 GCA_965658385.1 Gammaproteobacteria bacterium | reverse complement strand
TGATGACGGAAATTTAATAGCTGGTGAAACCGTTCTTGTTCAAGGAACTGGTGGGGTATCAATTTTTGCACTTCAATTAGCAAAATCAATGGGAGCAAAAGTGATAGCTACATCATCTTCAGAGGAAAAATTAAATAGATTAAAAGAGTTAGGTGCTGATGAGGTGATTAATTACAAAGAGACTCCTGAATGGGGTAAAGAGGTTTTAGCTAAAACAAACAATGAAGGCGTTGATCATGTTATTGAAGTTGGAGGAGGGGGAACCTTTGGAGAGTCTGTAAGAGCTACGAAGCTCGGAGGACATATTGCTTTAATAGGCGTTCTTAGTGGCCCAAATGCTAGTGAGATTGTTCTTCCTAGGATTTTCCTTAAGCAAATTAGAATGAGTGGCATATCTATGGCTAATAAAGAATCTCAATTAGCTATGATTGATTATTTAGAAAACAATCAGATAGAACCAATAATAAGCGATTCTTTCCCTTTATCTAAATTGGCAGATGCATTTCAACATCAGATAGATAATAAGCATTTTGGAAAGATTTCAATTACGATGCAGTAAAGAATTTAAGAGATTAAATATTTTATGAAAAAAGCAACTGACGTCTTTGGGCAATGGGCCGAAATTGGAAAAGATCTAGGCATGGAAGAGGGTCACTCTAAACCTGTTGATGAAATGCTTAAATATGCAATAAAAAAAATTGATAAAAATTTTAACTTTTTAGATGTTGGTTGTGGAAATGGTTGGGTTGTAAGAAAAGTCTCAAGCTCTGCGTTATGCTCTAAAGCTGTGGGTATCGATGGTGCAAGTCAAATGATAGAAAATGCAAAATCTAGAGGATCTGAAGAATACATTAACACTGATATTGACCTTTATGAGCCAAAGGATAAATTTGATCTTATACACTCAATGGAGGTTTTATATTATTTACAAGATCCTGCAAGCACTTTAAAAAAAATTTATCAGTCATGGCTTAAGCCCAATGGCAGACTCATTGTGGGTATAGATTTATATCATGAAAATGTTGATTCTCATGATTGGGAAGAAAAAGTTGGAACTCCTATGCTAATGCTTAGAGAGTCAGAATGGATTGATTTATTTAAAAAAGCTGGTTTTCAAGAAATTGAATCATGGAGAGCCAATCAATCAGATGAATGGGCCGGAACTTTGGTATTAACGGGAAAAAAATTAGGGTATTAGATGTCAAATTTTAAAAGTAAAACTGCTGTAGTTACTGGAGGAGCAGAGGGTATCGGTTTTTCAATTGCAAAAGCACTAGGAGAGCAAGGAATGAATATTGTTCTCACTGATATTGATGAAAATAATTTAAATAGTGCTGCAAATAAATTAAAAACAATTGGTATTTCAACTTATTCAGTTCCTTTAGATGTATCGGATGAAAAGCAATGGCAGCAAGTAGCAAAAGTATCAATTGAGCAGTTTGGAAAAGTTCACATGGTTGTAAATAATGCTGGTGTTGGTGGTGACTCTGGTCCAGTAGATACTCAAGATGCAAAAGGCTGGCAATGGGCAATTGATGTGAATTTGATGGGAGTTGTTTTTGGAGCAAAGACAATTGTTCCTCTTATTAAAGAGCATGGAGAGGGTGGTTGGATTTTAAATGTAGCATCAATGGCTGGAATGGGCGGAGTACCATATAGTGCTGCATATAATGCAACTAAGGCTGCTGTAATTGCTATTTCAGAAGGCTGGTCAGAAGAGCTTAAGGATAAAAATATTAATGTATCAGTATTATGTCCTGCTTTTGTCAAAACAAGAATTTATGACTCTGAAAGAAATAGACCTGAAAAATATAAATCAAGCGATGATGATAGCGAGGCTGAAAATAGCTTCTCAAAAAAATCGAAAGCAATGGTTGAGAGTGGAATAGACGTTTCCATTGTAGCTAATAGAGTTATAGAAGCACTTTTAAATAATGAACTATATATCTTTACTCACCCGAATTATCGTCAGTTAGTTCAAAAAAGGTTTAAGGATATTGATGACGCGTTTATTAACTCAGAGAGAAGTCCTCATCTCAAAGATATTCTTAATAAAAAACTTGATATGCTTTAAAAATGAGTGCGACTACTATTAAAAAAACTGCTCTTATTACTGGAGGCTCATCGGGTATAGGCCTTGCTTATGCTAAATACCTCCTTAAAGAAGGGTGGGCTGTTCAAATTGTATCCAAAAATGAAGATAGATCACTAGAGGCTGTGAGCAAGCTAAATTACCCTAATGTAAAAAACTATATTTATGATTTAACCAAAAGAGATTCAATTGAAAAGTTATTTGAGCAAGCAGACAAACCTAATTTAATTGTTGCTTGTGCAGGCGAAGCTATAAATGGCAAGGCTGATAACTACTCTGATAGAGAAAAAGACAATGCATATTACTTAATGTGTGGTGGGGTAATTGATTTAATTCAAAAATATATTCCTCACCTAAGCGCTCAAGCAAATAGTAGAGTTGTAATTATTTCAAGCATAGGGGCTATTTCACCTATGCCAAAATCATCAATCTATGCAAGTGCTAAGGCAGCAATATATGCTTACGGAAGATCACTAAACGAAGAGTTAAAAAATGTAAGTGTTACAGTATCTTTGCCAGGATATGTAAAAACAGACATTCATCTAAAGTCAGGCCTTGATCATTTAAATAAAAAAATACCTTCCTGGATGTGGGTGACTGCCGAGAAAGTTGTTTATGAAACTGAAAAGGCCTCTATAAAGGGCAAAAGTTCAGTTATACCAGGAATAGTCTATAAATTAACAAGTCCAATTCTTGGCTCAAACCTAGCAAATAGAGCATGGAGATCTCTAAGTAGAAGAAATTAGCTAATAATAGGGGAAGAGTGGTGAGCTTTTATTTTTATAGCACCATCAAACTCGTCTAAGATAAAAGTAAAAGCTATCTTTGTAGGATTTTCATCATTAAATGGAGACAGCTCTAATACACCCATAGCAATTGAAAAACTTTCTTCAATATTTATATGTATTTCCAAGGGTTCTATGGACTTCCAGGGTTTAATTGCAAAACCATTGTCTTCAATAATATCTCCTTTAATGAAATATGAAAGGGCATCTTCTTTGTTATTTCTAAAAATAACTTGTTTGGTAAAAGTTGGTTTAAAGAGAACATTAGATTCATCAAATGCATAATGCTTGTTTATAAAAGAAGTAGCCTCTTTTTTGTAATCACCATTTAATTTATAGACTGAACCAATTCCAATGACCCCATCTTTCCAGGAATTTAAAAATTCATAGATATTTTCTTTATTCATTTTTATTAGTTTAATTATGCTTTCAAGCATATAATTTTTTTTGCATTATACATTTTACTAATTTTAAAAAAAGGGGATAAATATGTCAGAACATTACTCAAAAGAAATAAGATCAAAAGCCACTAGCGATGGAAATATTGAACTTTCTATTGCTAAAGTAGAAAAACCAGTCCCCGGTGACGATGAAGTTCTTATAGAGGTTCAAGCATCCCCAATCAACCCATCAGATCTTGGGCTTCTGTTGAGTTTTGCAGCTGATGTACAAAATATTAATCTAACAGGTTCTGGAGATGATACTGTTGCAACAATGCCAGTTCATCCTGCTCTCATGGGCTCCTTAAAACCAAGGCTTGATGAGTCTATGCCTGTTGGAAATGAGGGAGCAGGTGTAATTATAGATGCAGGAATTAACGCTAAAGATCTCATTGGAAAAACTGTTGGTTTGGCCGGAGGGGCCATGTATTCTCAATATAGATGCGTGCCTGCAGCCTCTTGTTTAGTGATGGATGAAGGAACTACTCCAAAACAAGCTGCCTCATCGTTTGTGAATCCATTAACCGCATTAGCCTTCGTTGAAACTATGAAGATGGAAAATCATACTGCTCTCGTTCATACAGCTGCAGCATCAAATTTAGGACAAATGCTTGTTAAGATTTGTAAAGATGACGGAATACAACTAGTCAATATTGTTAGAAAGCAGGAACAAGTAGATTTATTAAAATCTATTGGCGCCGAATACGTTTGCAACACAAGCGACGAATCATTTATGGATGATTTAGTAACTGCGCTTGTTGAAACAGGTGCCACTCTAGGTTTTGATGCAACTGGAGGGGGTAATAATGGTGAGTTACCAGGTCAGATATTAGCTGCTATGGAAATTGCTGCTAACAAGAATGCTAAAGAATATAGCAGGTATGGATCAGACACATATAAACAAGTTTATATATATGGTGGCTTAGATCAGTCGCCTACAATACTTAAAAGAGCATTTGGTTTGTCATGGGGTCTTGGTGGTTGGCTTCTAACACCAATGATTGGAAAAATTGGC
>CBFHRY010000059.1:0-4606 GCA_965658385.1 Gammaproteobacteria bacterium | reverse complement strand
TTCTTCTCAGAAATGATTCATCTGGAAATGTTTCTCTTATTAATCTGAAAGGTTATTTATTTGAAGTTGAGGTAAATAAAAAAAGTAATTCAATTGGCATGACGCTTGCTGCTTTTAAAAGACAGGCTGGTGAGGATGTTGATGTCATAGGTTTAGTAAATAGTTCTGGTGCAGTTAGTAAAGTTAAAAATAATACTAGAATAAAAGCAGATCAAATTTTAGTCATTAAAACTCCACCAAATGATCTTGCAGCTCTTTTAGAAACTTTTGATTTTTCAATACCCGAGGAACTGCATTTCTTTAAAGAAGAGGATCTTGAAGAGATTGAAGTAATGATTACCCCTGGATCTAGGTTAATTGGGAGAAAACATGATTTCTTTCATAGAATTGCATATGAGGAATTAAATTTACTTGGTCTATGGAGAAAAGGCTCTAAATATAGAACTAGGTTAACAAGAGAAACTTTTAGAGCTGGGGATGTGCTGCTTCTTGGTGTAAGAGACCTCGAAGAAGAAGATGTAACAAATAAAATAAAATATTTAGGCTTAATGCCTTTAAGACAACGAGAGCTTCAAACAATTCCGAGCAGAAGTAGACTTCTTAAAGGCATGATATTCTTTGGTATCTCAATTACCTTAGTTGCATTTAATTATCTTACAACCGCAGCTGCATTCTTGTTGTGTGTTTTAGCTTTCTTAAGAATTAAGATCATAGATGGTAATTTTTATAGAGATATTGATTGGCCTATTGTGATAATGCTTGCTGCAATGATACCAATAGGAGGAGCTCTTCAAACAACTGGTTTAAGTGAAGTTATTTCAAATCAAATTTCTCTATATGCTGCTAATATTAGTCAGTTCTGGTTATTATTTCTTATTCTTATAGTAACTATGGCAACAACAGACATTATTAATAATGCAGCAACTGCAGTTATTATGGCCCCAATTTCAGCTGGAATTGCTGCTCAACTTGGTTATGATATTGAACCTTTTCTTATGGTTGTTGCAGTTGGAGCTAGCTGCGCCTTCCTGACCCCAATAGGACATCAGTGCAATACCGTGATTATGGGTCCAGGTAACTATAAGTTTACTGACTATTGGCGCCTAGGTCTTCCATTGGATATTCTTATTATCGCTGTATCAATACCGATGATTCTATTTGTTTGGACCTAGGGTTATGGAAGAGCATTTTAAGAGACCAAATAAACTTACTGGTGAGGCATATGTGTCTGGTTTTACGGACGAAGATGGTAGAGTTTTTGTTAGATACCTGGATAAGCAAGGTAATGATGGTTTCTATTTTGAAGAGTGGGCAAAAGATAAAGATGCCTATCTAAAAAAAATTAATAAATCTTAATTAAAAGCTTCGTCTGAGTAACAATCACAACTTAAATCCTCTATAGCTCCAATAAAGTCTCCGTAAAGATTATTGAATTCTTTTGACTCGCCTTCACTATCAGTAAAAGGGGTTATAACATCAGATCCAGACTTAATGGCACCATTTTCAATCAAAACCCTTCCAATATTGATTGCATTCTCTACTCCAGCCCATCGCAAATATTTCATTGGGCCCCACATTTGCACATCGCCAGAATCTTGCTGATTATATTTTGTAATTCTTGTAATAACTACATCGTTCTTTCTATCTACGAATGTATATTGACCAAACTTACCGCTGGTATTAAATATTTTAAAATCTTCTTCGTATGCTGATACCCACCAATGAAGTGAATACCCTCTTTTCAATCTTGTAAAACGCTCTGGAGTTGAATCCCATACCAATTGAAATGTTTCATCAATAAACTTTTTAGAAAGAATCTCCTCTCCATTCCATACCCCATCTCTTGCAAACAAAAGGCCTAATTTTGAATAATCTCTAGCTGACATGTCTACGCAACAATAAGTTAAAACATTGCCACTTTCATCCTTCCATAGCTTGTAATCACTTATTTTTAATGGTTTTAAAATCCTGTCTTCAAAAAGAACATCAGCTTTTTTTCCAGTTACCTGAAATAAAATATCGCCTAAAAGCATTGAATTTACATTGTTGTATTCAAATTTTTGTCCAGCATCTTTTTCAACCCCAACTGTCTTAGCATATGCCAAATGATCAGTTTGAAAAAACATCTTCTCATGCTCATGACTTGGGAAATCCAAACCACTAGACATATCTAAAAGATCTCTTAGTGTAATATCTGATCTCTCATCATTAAAATATTCAAGATATGTTGCAACTTTATCATCAAGACTGTTTATTTCACCCTTATCGAGAGAGATCCCAATTAAGGCAGCATAATAGCTTTTTGCCATAGACCATGATGTTCCATGCGAAGAAAAATTGTATCCATCCGCATATTCCTCACCAATAATTTTTCCATTTTTTATAATTACTACGCCCTGAGTAGAATTATCTTTGAAAGCTATATCTATAAGTCTATCTACTTTATCTTCATCAATACTAAATTCACTAGGTGGAACTACATCCCAGCTTTTAGATGGAAAATAAATATCATCAGAAAATATAAAAAAATTAAAAAGAAATAAAAATGAAAGTTTTATGTATGGACTATTTAGCATTATATTAATTTAACACAAACTATCTGTATGAGACTAGAACCTCTAACTTATAACCATCATTAATAATTTTTTTAGAGCCTCCAAGCTCAGGAAGATCAATTACAGATAAGATTAAAATATTTTCTTTGGCAACATTAAAATTTTCATGGATCAACTCTGCACATGCAATGGCTGTTCCACCTGTTGCAACCAAGTCATCTACTATGACAACTTTGTCAGTATCTTTAATATTTGTATTGGTTTGTATTTCAATACTTGTGTTTCCATACTCAAGATCAAAATCTTTTTTATAAGTTTTATTTGGAAGTTTTCCAGGTTTTCTTGCAAGCACAAAAGGTAAGCTTAAATCTTTTGAAATTGGTCCAGCGAAAATAAATCCTCTGCTTTCGATGCTTGCGATAATAGTTGCACCAAATTCTTTTGTGGACTCGGTAAAAGCATTGCAGGTTTTTATAAGGCCTTCTGGATTTTCAATAAGGCTTGTTATGTCTCTAAACTTAATACCGGGAATAGGAAAATCATTAACTGTTCTAATATATTGTTTTAAGTTTAATTTATCATCCATAGCCAATCTCCTAAAATGGTGCGTCCAGCTAGATTCGAACTAGCGACCCCCTGCGTGTCGAGCAGGTACTCTAACCAACTGAGCTATGGACGCATTTTTTGAACTCAAAAAATGAGTGCGAGAATTATACAGAATTTAAAAATATCTTCTAGGTAAACAAGCGAAGTGTTAGTCAGAAATTTTTTGCATTGATATAAGTTTTTCTCTTGTGGCATTCAAAATTTTAATATTTTCATCTGAAGTTTCATTCTCTAGTAGTGAATCTATTTCCGATATTGATTTTTCTACTGATCCCCATTTTCCTTGAGTGGTTGTTCTTTCTTGAATTAGATCTTCGTATCTAGCCTTGATGTCCTCAGGGATATCACTTACATGCTCATTGCATATTATTCTCTCTGCAAAAATTGAAAACCTATTGTCTTCAAAATTCCTTGAAATTTTTACCAAATGCTCTACATCTGATGATCTATGAAATTCTTGCATGAGATCTCTATCTCTATTTGATGGAAAGCCTCCAGAATATATTGAACCTTCTATATATTCAGGCTCAGGGAATGACATCATCCTGTCTTCCATAGCCTGAGAGATTTTTGATTGGAAGTCTTTATTGTTTTTAATTAGATCTGCTCTTTTTTGGAGCTCTTCAAAACTTATATCAAAAACTTCTTTATTTTTGATAAGTTTACTTGAACAAACTGGGATTGTTTTATTTATCTTGTATTTCTTTAATGGTCCATCCCTACCTTTTGACTGAATGAGCTTATTAATTTCAGAAAAATCAAGGTCTATTATATCCTCTGGATCATAACTTAAATCAAATAATACAATCTCGTTTGGCCTTGAATCATCACTCCCACATAGAACCACTGGGTATGTGAATGTATGTCTTCTGTGAATTTCTCCCAGAGCTAAAAACTCATCAGAATAAAGTAAATTTTTAATGCCTTGCTTTGTTGAGGAATTTATAAATGAGTTGAATAATTCAGGCAATTTTTCTTTAATAATTTCACATAAGCTAATCATCAGATTGCAATCAGCAATAGCGTCATGAGCATCTTCAGCATCAATTCCATGTTCTTTGGCAAGATGCTCTAATTTATATGATATTCCGGGGCCGCCTTCAAATAAAGGTATTGAAATATCATCTGAAAAGAAAGACGCGATATTATGGAACATAAGCATTAAATCAAGCCTTCCATTTCCATTTGTATTTGTTGTGTATGGCTCAAGCAAATTATACCAGAACTGCCTTCTTATTAATTCTTCATCAAATGCATGGCCATTATATGAAATAAATATAATTGGCTTCGCTGTATGCCATTCTTTCCATTGACTTTGAATTGATGACATCATTTGATAATGGGATCTATTCGAGTGGAATAAATCTATTTTCTTATTTGTAAGCATTGCCCTAGGAGCAGGTATTGTCCATGGCAAAGGAGCGCAACCAATATTTTGTTCGTCA
>CBFHRY010000058.1:0-4654 GCA_965658385.1 Gammaproteobacteria bacterium | reverse complement strand
AAGCTTGTTGGCACAGAGCTTAGGCATGAGTTAGAGGGGCTGGCTATAGATGTTATGGGAGATTTGGGAACATTATATGAAGATAGCCCGAACATTAGAGATCATGGATCATGGCAATTTACTTATATGTATTATCTTGGATTAATTATTGGCGGAGGAACGAACCAAATTCAGAAAAATATTATCTCTGAAAGAGGTTTAGGAATGCCCAGAGAACCTAAGGCAAAAGAGGCATAATCATGTATTTTGGATTATCAGAAGATCAGATATTTTTCCAAGAAAATGTTTCAAAATTTCTAGCAGATCATGCTTCCTTAGATGTAATTAAAAAAATTGCAGACGATGATAATAATGAAATGCAAACTGATATTGAAAGAGGGTTAGTTAATTTAGGCTTAAATAGCTTAGTTGTTCCTGAAAATTATGGTGGATTAGGTCTCGACCTGTTGTTTGCAGCTGCTATAGCTCAAGGTCTTGGCGAGGGAGTAGCTCCAATTTCATATGTTGGATCATATATCATGGCTCCAATTGCAATTTCTGAAGGTGGGAGTGAAAAACAAAAACAAAAATACTTACCCAAAATTGCAGATAATTCTATTAAATTTGGGATTGGTCTATCTGAATATATTGGCTCAAGAGATGGATCATCTATACACATTAAAGATAACAAAATATCTGGACGATCTCTTTTTGTGCTTGATGCAAAAAACTCATCACATATAATTTTTTCAGATAGCCATGGAAAAGTTGGTATTTGTAATAGCAAAGATAAAGGCTTAAAAATCATTAAGCTTGTTACAGTTGATAAAACGAGGAGTTTTTCTGAAATTCAATTAGATAATGTAGATATAGAAATTCTAGAAAAAACAAAGTCTGATCAAGCCTCAATATTAAAATCAATTGATGCAGGGAGAATAATCTTAGCTGCTGACAGTATTGGAGCATCGCAAGCTCTGATAAATAAAGCTGTTGAATATTCTAAAGAAAGGAAGCAGTTTGGAAGAGTAATTGGGTCATTTCAGGCTGTTAAACATATGTGTGCAGAAATGACTGCTGAGCTTGAACCTTGCTATGCTCTAACTTGGCATGCTGCACATATACATAAAGACATAACTAATGAATCAAGAGTAATGGCCTGTCATACAAAGTCGCATGTATCTGAAGTTTCAAAATTAATTGCAAAAAAAGCAACTGAAGTTCATGGAGGTATGGGTTTTACAGATTTAATGGGAATTCACTATTGGTTCAAAAGAATCGGTGTTAATAGACAATTATTAGGATCTCCTGAATTAATTAGAGAAGAATCTGCTAAAATTCAAGATCTTTAAACCAATCAAATCAAAAATGTTGTGTAAGAATAGCTATATAAAAATAATCTCTTTATTTTTAATAGCTAATGTAATTTATTCTGATTATGCAAACATAGACTTATCAGATGATAAAGAGCTTCTAACTAAAGAAATAATTCTTAAATTCCAAAAAGAGCATTATGTTAAAAATATTACGCGCTCAACATCAAATAAAGAATTCATAATTAGCTTATTGGATAGACTGGATGATACAAAAAGTTATTTTCTTAAACATGAGGTTGAAGATTTTATTGCAAGCGCCTCTGAGGCAGAATCAACATACGATTTTAAGCTAGCATTTAAAATAACAAATCTTTTTTATGAAAGACTTATAAATTACTCAAATTTCCAAATCAATTTAATCGAAAACAATAATTTTGATCTATTGAAAGCAGAAAAGTTAGATATTTTTGAAGATGATAATAAATGGCTTGCTGATATAGAGGAATTAAAACTGCTATGGAAAAAACAAACTAAAAACGATTACCTGTCGCTAGTGATTTCTGATTCTCCTCCAGATAAACCAGAAGATAATTTAGTAAAAAGATATAAGAATAGGATCAAAAGAGTTTCGCAACAAAAAGAGGAAGATATATATTCATTAGTAACAAATGTCCTTACAAAAGAATTTGATCCTCACTCATCTTATCTATCACCAAAATCCTCTGAAGATTTTGATATGGATATGAGCTTAAAATTAGAAGGCATAGGTGCCCTTTTAGGCTCTGAGGATGATTACACTAAAATTGTTAGTCTTGTACCTGGAGGCCCGGCTGAAAAATCAGGATTGATTAAGCCAGAGGATAAAGTTATTGGCATTAGGCAAGGTGAAGAAGAAATTGTTCAAGATGTTGTTGGCTGGAGAATCGATGATGTAGTCGATCTAATAAGGGGTAAATCAGGAACAAAGGTTGAGATAGAGTTTTTATCAAGCGACTCCCTAAATGAAAATATAAAAAAGAAAGTTCTCTTAACTAGAGAAGAAGTTAAGTTAGAAGATAGAGCAGTTAAATCAGAAGTCTTAAATTTTGATAATAATATTCAAATTGGAGTGATTGATTTGCCTTCCTTCTATATGGATTTTAATGCATACATGAAAAGAGACCCTGAATATAAAAGCAGCAGCAGAGATATTAAAAATATACTTTTAGAATTTAATAAAAAGAATGTTGATGCGGTTATTTTAGACTTGAGAAGTAATGGTGGTGGCGCTCTTGATGAAGCAAATAAAATAATAAGTTTATTTATTGAAAGAGGGCCAACTGTTCAAGTAAAACTTAAGTCTGGATATGTTAGGCCATGGGGTAGTCAAAAAAATAATCAAGTATGGCAAAAACCTCTAATTGTTCTTGTAAATAGATATTCTGCTTCTGCTTCGGAGATAGTTGCTGCAGCAATTCAGGATTACAAAAGAGGAATTGTTGTCGGGCAAAGAACATTTGGTAAAGGCACAGTTCAGAGTCTTCAAGATCTTTCTGAGGGAGCTATTAAAGTAACAGAATCCAAGTACTATAGAATAAATGGTAAAAGTGTCCAGAATAAAGGAGTAACGCCTGATATTGAAATTCCCGCTACATGGGATATTGAATCCATTGGCGAGAGCTCATATCCAACTGCTTTAGAGTGGGATACTATCAGACCATATAGACATCAAAAATTTGCTTTTAATGAAGAAAATCTAGATATTTTACAAGATAGTTTTGTTCAAAGACTAGATAATGATCCAAATCTACAGTATCTAAAGTCTATTAGAAACAGATATGATCTTAATAAGAATAAAAAATTTCTTAGCCTAAATATTGAGGAAAGAAAAAATCAAAAGCGTCTTAATAGAGAATGGATGTTGCAGGCAGAAAATTTAAGAAGATCCTCTCTTGGCTTAGAGGAATTTGCTAGCTATAAAGATTTTCAAGGGAATAACGAAGAGTCTGATCAAGATAAAATTAATCTTGAGAAAGATTTAATGCTTCAAGAAACTGTAAACATAGCTAAAGATTTTATTAATTTAGATATTAATTTAGTTGCAGTTAAGTAAAATAAAATTATGAAAATAATTTCTTTTAATATTAATAGTATTAGGGCAAGACCACATCAATTAATCCATCTAAGAGATACCTTGGACCCTGATGTTATAGGCCTTCAAGAAACTAAAGTTAATGATCCAGATTTTCCAATAGAGGTCATAGAAGAAATTGGCTATCACGCAGAGTACTGGGGGCAAAAAGGTCATTACGGCGTTGCAATCTTAAGTAAAAATAAGCCAATTTCAGTAACTAAAGGTTTTGTAAATGATAATGAGGATGATCAAAAAAGATTTATAGAGTGCTCTTTTGAGGAAAATGGAGAAGAAATATCAATTATGAATGGATATTTCCCGCAAGGTGAAAATATTAATCATGAGACCAAATTTCCAAAAAAAAGAAAATATTATAAAGATTTAAAAGATCATATTATTGAAGCCCAAAAAATTAAAAAAAATATTATTGTTATGGGTGATTTTAATGTTTCTCCAGAAGATATTGATATTGGTATTGGCGAGCAGAACATGAAAAGATGGCTAAGAGACGGAAAAACCTCTTTTCAACCTGAAGAAAGAGATATGTGGAATAGTATTAAAGACCTTGGTTTTGTAGACTCATGGAGATTCCAAAACCCAAATGAAGATTCTATATATTCATGGTTCGACTACAGATCTAGAATGTTTGATGATGATCCTAAAAGAGGTCTTAGAATAGATCATATTATGATCACTAAAAATCTTGTTGATAAAATGTCTTCAACAGGAATTGATTATGAAGCTAGAGCAATGGAAAAACCCTCTGATCATTGCCCAATCTGGATTGAATTAAAACTTTAAACATAAGTTTAGATTATTGAAAAATCTCATTATAAGAACTCCAAAATCAAAAAAAGAATTTGAAGCTTACAGTCATTTTCGTTGGGAGAACCTTAGAAAGCCCTTAAAAATGCCAATAGAATCTATGTTTGATGACTTGGAAAAATCAAGCATTCATCTAATAGCTGTGATTACTGAAAGAATAGTTGCAGCTGGAAGAGTTCATTTCAATTCTTCTAATCAAGCTCAAATTAGATTCATGTGTGTTGATAAAGATTTTAGAAGAGAGGGGCTAGGATCGAAAATACTATCAGAACTTGAAAAACATGCTCTAAAAGGAGGTTGTTCTGAAGTAATGCTAAATGCACGAGACATAGCTATGAATTTTTACCTTTCAAGTGGGTATAAAAAAATAAGGACATATAACTCTGAGACAGGGTTGCCACATACGCAAATGAAAAAAATTTTT
>CBFHRY010000057.1:0-5083 GCA_965658385.1 Gammaproteobacteria bacterium | reverse complement strand
ATAGGTATATCAAATTTTAGATTTTGGCCAACTGCCTTGGCAGCATTTCTTTCTATTGCTTTGCCAATGATTATTTGAACTTGTTTTAAGCTTAATTGTTGAGGGCAATTATCATATGCATGTCCAATTGGGATATAGCAGCCGGAGCCTTCTTCAACTGCTAGAGATATTCCAACTAATTCAGCTGTGATTGTGTCTAAAGAGTTTGTTTCTGTGTCAATGGCAAAGTGCATGCTTTCATCAAGAAGCTTGGCCCATTCCTTCAGCCCTTTCTCATCGAATATGGCTTTATAATTTGAGTTTAAAGATATTGTTTCACTTTTATCTTCATTTGTTGATTTTCTTGGTGGGGAGGCATTTATTTGATTAGATCTAAATCCAAGCTCCTCAAAAAGTTCTGCAAGCCGTTCGCTGTCTCCATTTTGCTCAAGCAAACTTTCAAACGTTCGGCCAATATCTACATCATCTTTCAATGATACCAGGTTAATATTTCTATCAAGATCTTGAAGAGAGTCTCTTAAATTTTCTCCGACCTTACCTTTTATGTTGTCAGCATTTTTTTTAATTGCTTCAATATCACCATACTCATTTAACCACTTTGCGGCGGTTTTAACCCCAACCTTTGGAACTCCTGGGATATTGTCTGAGCTATCACCAACTAGGGCCAGCAAATCTCTTATTTGATTGGGCTTGACCCCAAACTTTTCGAATACTTTTTGCTCATCAAAGATTTGATGAGACATAGTATTCATCATTGTAGAAATAGGATCTTCAACGAGCTGCATTAAATCTTTGTCTAAAGACGATATCACGGACTTAAATTTTTTCTCTTTTGCTTGCCTTGAGAGAGTTGCTATAACATCATCAGCTTCAACTCCTGATATCTCAATGAGAGGAAAACCAATTGCTTTGCATATATTTTTTAATGGCTCTAATTGCTCTCTGAGATCATCAGGCATTGGGGGTCTGTTGGCTTTATATTCTTTGTAGATATCTGATCTAAATGTTTTTCCTTTTGCATCAAAAACAACAATTATGGGAGAGCCTTCACTATCTTTTTTAAGTGTTGTAAGCATGTTAGTAACACCTTTTATTGCCCCAGTGGGCTGGCCTGATGGAGAGGTAAGCGGAGGCATTGCATGATAAGCCCTGTATAGGTATGAAGAGCCATCAATAATAAAAATTCTATCTTTCATGTAAATGCCTGTCTTGGATATATCATAAAGCTTGTTTTCTTTATAATATGTAAACTAACAATATAAATCATTATGTTTAATAAAGTCATTGGAATTATTAAAACAGTTTATCAAAACTATTTTGAAATAGGCGCAACAATAGGGGCGCTTTTAGTAGTTGGAATGGCTGTGGTTATGGATAGGCTTCTCTATCTAGATGCATGTCCTTTATGCATTATGACAAGATACCTTTTTATATTTATTGCTGCTGTTTCATTTGTTGGCTTTCTATTCAAGAGAACAAGAGTATTATCAAGACTGCTTACAGTTTTTTTTGGGGTATTGGGCCTTATTGTAAATTCAAGACAGATTTATCTTCAAAATCTGTCAGTAGAAGAAATTTCTATGTTGACGCCAAATTGCGGTATGCCTCTTGAAACACAAATAGAATATTTTGGATTTTTTGCCGGTATAGGCAGGGCTTTTGAAGGCGGCCCGACTTGCGCAGAAGATGGGTGGAGGTTTGTCTTTAACTTTGCAGAGTGGGCTCTGATATTTTTTATTGTTTTTGTTTGCGCTTCTGCGCTCAAATTAGTATCTAGAAGATAATATTCTGTAATAAAACTACATAAAATTTAGCTATTAAATGCTTTAAATAAAGCTTTTTTTAATTTCATTGACACAATAATTCATTTGTTTTTTACTTCACTACATAACTATGTAAATTTTTAACAATTTTAACTATTCTATATGAATAGTTATTCTTAATACCTATAATGAAAACAAGATGACAGATTCAACAAATATACAGCACGAGCTTTCAAATGAAGAGCTTATAGGCATCGCGATTGATAATAATGAGGGCGTCATTGCAAAAAATGGAGCCCTAACCACAGAAACAGGATCTAGAACTGGAAGAAGTCCTAATGATAGATTTATAGTCAAAGAAGAGACAACCGAAAACTCTATTGACTGGGGAGAAATCAACAAACCCTTTGATAAAGATAAATTTAAACCTCTTTGGGATAAGGTAAAAAACTACCTTAATTCAAAAGATACATATGTTTCAAAGGTACATGTTGGATCTCATAAAGATCACTATCTCCCTATCAAAGTCAGAACTGAGACAGCGTGGCATGGATTATTTTCTAAACTAATATTTGTCGATCCTAGTGTATATAACCCAAGTGGCAAAGATGAGTGGCAAATCTTAAGTGCTGCAAACTATGAGTGTGAACCTGAGTTAGATGGAACTTATTCTGAGGGTTGTGTAATTATAAATTTTGCTGAGAAAAAGGTTTTGCTTGCAGGAATGAAGTATGCGGGAGAGATGAAAAAATCTATGTTCTCAGTTCAAAACTTTTTACTTCCTGCAAAAGACGTTCTCCCTATGCATTGTTCTGCAAATGTAAATAAAAATGGTGATGTAGCCCTGTTCTTTGGTTTGTCGGGTACGGGAAAAACAACACTATCTGCAGATCCATCATGCGCTCTTATTGGAGATGATGAGCATGGCTGGGGGCCTGGAAGTGTATTTAATTTTGAGGGAGGGTGTTATGCCAAAACTATTGATCTCTCCGAAGAAAATGAACCTGTTATATTTAAAGCAATAAAACATGGAAGCATTATAGAAAATGTATTTTTAGATGATGATTTAAATCCAGATTATTCAAACACCTCATTGTCAGAAAATGGCCGTGTATGTTATCCAAGGTCTCACATTGATGATGCTGTTCCAGAAAATGCTGCTGGTGAGCCAAAAACTGTAATTTTCCTTACCTGTGATTTGACTGGGCTAATGCCTCCAGTTTCAATTCTTTCAAAAGAAGCTGCCGCATATCACTTCTTAAGTGGCTATACCGCAAAGGTTGGATCAACAGAAATAGGATCAACTTCAGCAATTGAGTCAGCTTTCTCAACATGTTTTGGAGCTCCTTTCTTTCCTAGGCCAGCCGGTGTCTATGCTGATTTATTAATGAAAAGAATGGAAGAATTTGGCTCTCAGGTTTTCCTTGTTAATACTGGATGGACTGGGGGACCTCATGGCATTGGGTCAAGATTCTCAATTCCTACTACAAGGAGGATTGTTAACGCCATTCAAAATGGAGAGCTTGTTCATGCTGAAACAACTCATCTACCTGGCCTTAACTTATGGATTCCAAATCATGTGGATGGAGTTGATGAAAAAATACTAAATCCAAGGAATACCTGGGATAATAAAGATGCCTATGACAATGATTTAAAAAGTCTCATATCAAAATTCCAAGAAAATTTTAAAAAATTTAATTTGGGTAATAATATTATATCGGCTGGTCCAGGTTTCTAATGTCACAAGCTGATTTTGGGTCAAAGCTTAATCAGCTAAAACTAGCAGGATTTTTCGATTCTCTCGAAATTAATAGGGGGATAGAAAAAGAGTCTCTTAGAGTAAGTGCTGATGGTAAGATAGCCTCAACTCGCCACCCCCGAGCCTTAGGATCTCCTCTGACAAACCCCTCTATTACAACTGATTTTGCAGAATCCCTTATCGAGTTAGTTACTCCAGTATTTCAAGACATTGATGATTTATATGAATATCTATTAATGTTGCATGTATTTGTAAATCAACACTTAAATGATGAGATTTTGTGGGCATATTCAATGCCGCCCAGCATTGATGATGAAGATTCAATTAATATTGCTCAATACTCTGATACCAATGCTGGCAAAATTAAAGAAATTTACAGAAGAGGCCTTAAAGAGAGATACGGTTCGTCTATGCAATGCATAGCAGGAATCCACTTTAATTTTTCCTTGGGATCCAGTTCTTTAAAACAGCTTGCGAATAATTCTAATCAAGAAAATATTGATGAAATCTACCTCGGCTTAATAAGAAACTTTAAAAGGTATTATTGGTTTGTCTTAAGCGTTTTTGGCGCATCCCCTGTTGTGGATAAAACTTTCCTTAAAGGAAGGGACCATGATCTTGATGTGCTGGGTGACAAGAATTTTTATAAGCCTTTTGCCACATCTCTGAGAATGAGCGATATTGGATATAAGAGTTTTGCTCAAAAAGACATGGATATCAGGTATGACTCATTAGATGAGTTTTTGCAAAAGATTAAAGATGCTATTTTGATTCCTTTTAAGCCTTTTGAAGATATTGGTTTAAAGAAAAATTCTGAGTGGCTTCAGATATCTACTGGCAGACTACAAATTGAGAATGAATATTATGATTCAATAAGGCCTAAGAGGGTTGGCAATAAAGACCAACGGCCCTATGAAGTTCTCCTATCATCTGGCATAGAATACGTTGAGGTAAGAGGAATAGATTTGTCGCCAAATGAGCCGGTTGGTATTTCCAAAGATCAAATTAGGCTTTTGGACTTAGTATTAATATATTGCATTATTTCAGATAGCCCTTTAATAGACGATGCCGAGGCTAAGAAAATTAAGCAAAATGAATCTGCAGTGATCAGTAATGGAAATAATTCTGAAGCTACAATATTTTTTGATGAGAAAAAGCAATTCATAGGAACAGCAAAACAGAAGGTAGTAGAAAAACTTAAAATGCTTGCAAGTGTTATGCCTAATAGCTCTAAATACATAAATGCACTAAAGTCTGTTGAGAACAAGAATGGAATTATAGACTCTTTAAATGATGGTGGAATTGCATTTACTGATTATGGAATGCTTACATCAAAGTTGCATAAATCATATTTAAGTTCTTTAGAATATAGTGATTTAGAAAAATTTAAAGATGAAGCTAAGGAATCATTGAAAAATTTTGATAAACTCAATACTTTAAAAGAGCCGAGCATAGATGAGTTTATTAACTCATATAACTCAAAACTATAAGAAGGGGGGAAAATGAAAGCACTACAATGTGTAGAACTAGGTGGTCCAGAAAAGCTTCAATTCAATGAGGT
>CBFHRY010000056.1:1635-5422 GCA_965658385.1 Gammaproteobacteria bacterium | reverse complement strand
AGCAACCATCTGTTATCTATATTAATAAAGCCTTTTCCTCTATTTTTTAATTTTTTCTTTTCCATGTCATAGGAGAATTTTGATTGTCCAGCATGTGATAGCCATGTGTGGACATAAACATTTCTCCCTCTAGGAGCTGTTGCTGGATCATCTTCATGGCCGAGATCTAGATGATGATTGTATACATGGGCATAAGTGAAATGGGATGCTCCACTTAGGGCCATGATTAATCTAGATACTAGGAAGCCTTCTTTTTTATTATGCGATAGTTCATGACCGTAAATAATTCCAAGTCCTGCCCAGAGTGCTGCTGATATGACTGCACCAACTAGATTAAGTCCAGAAATTCCATTTTGGTATGCAATTCCGCCAAAATATAAAGCCTCTAGCTGAACTCCTGAGGTGTATTGATACAATCTCCAAGCAACTGCCGCTTGAATAGCTATAAATACAGGCAACATTACATACATTACTAGGTACTGAAATAATTTAATTCCATAAGAATTACCTGCCTCATCTTTCTCAGCTCTGAGGTGGATATCTTTTGTCGCCGTGTCAATTATTGTATAAATGCCAAACAAAAAGACGCCGGTCCAAGCATAGATACTCCCGAACAGAATGCCTAAGATTGTTACCAGCGATGATATTGGTACTATTAAATATCTTAAATTTACATAAAATTTCATAAAGAAAATCTCCATTTTCATTAAATATAAATCCTGGGAATATTAGTTCCGTTTTAGCACCTTCTTTGAAATCGCGGCAATAGGATCAAATTACGATTTACAACACAAACGAATCTATGTTGTTTAAAAAGACCCTGGGATGATTATTCCGTTTTAGCGCTTTATTTATAGTCGCGGCAATAGGATCAAATTACGACCTCGCTATTAAATTACATTAAAAATAATTTGTAAACCCTATTTCTTGAAAATTTTTAAATTAATGGCAAAGTTTATCTATATGCAAAATTATTTAAGCTTATTTCCCCATATCGAACCTTATGCAACTGGTTCTATTACCGAGGGATGTCATGAGATTTATTATGAAGAATGTGGAAATCCTAACGGCAAACCAGTAGTTTTTCTTCATGGAGGGCCTGGAGGGGGTGGAAGTGAAGATGTGAGAAGATTTTTTGATCCGTCGTTATATAGAATTATTGTTTTTGATCAAAGAGGATGTGGAAGAAGTAAACCACACGGCTGTCTAGAAAATAATACAACTTGGGATCTAGTATCAGATATAGAAAAAATAAGGACTAGATTAGACATTAAAAAGTGGATGGTATTTGGGGGTTCGTGGGGATCAACATTAGCCTTAGCATATTCTCAGGCCCACCCAGAGTCTGTTAGCGAATTGATCTTAAGAGGAATTTTTATGCTTCGTCAAAAAGAGCTTGACTGGTTTTATCAAGAGGGAGCAAGCAAGATATTTCCTGATGCTTGGGAAAGTTTTGTTGCCATTATTCCTCATCAAAAAAGAACTAATCTGATGGTTGCTTATAATGAAATATTCAATGGCAATGACGAAGATCTTAAACTTAAAGCAGCCATAAACTGGTCCAGGTGGGAAGCAGCAACTAGCAAGCTTGTCCAAAATAATTCATTAATAGATGAATTTTCTGATCCTTATTTTGCTCTCGCATTTGCTTTGATTGAAAATCATTATTTTATTAATAAAGGATTTTTAGATAGTGAGGATCAATTAATAAAAGGCATAGAAAAAATAAGACATATCCCTGCAAAAATTATTCAAGGAAGATATGACGTTGTATGCCCTATGGAAACAGCATATGAGGTATATAAGGAATGGCCAGAAGCAACACTTGAGATAGCCAAAAGCTCTGGTCACTCTGCTTTTGAGAAAGAAATTATTCATTTACTTGTTTCGGCAACAAATAAATTTGCTCGCAATTGATCTCATATAAATAGTATGAATAGATCTTTCTGTTATGCTAAGAGTGTATGTCTATTGAAAATTCTAAGGATAAAAGAGCAGAAAGAATTATTAACGAGTACAAGATTCCTAATCAAAAGTTTATAGACGAGAAGGTAGAGAATATGATTGTATTCTTTGGCTCAGCAAGAGCGCCATCAACCGGCGAAGCAGAGACCTTAAAAAAATCTAATCCCAATAATCCCAAGTTAAAGCTAACTAAATATAGTAGAGATGCAGAAATGCTTGCCTTTATGTTGTCTGAATGGAATCAACAAACATTTGGTTATCATAAGTATTCAATATGCACAGGCGGAGGTCCGGGCATAATGAGAGCAGCTAATAAGGGTGCTTATGATGCTGGAGGAAAGAGTATTGGTTTATCGATAGAACTTCCTTTTGAAGAAGAGACAAACCCGTATTTGAGTGAGAATCTTGATTTTAACTTTCATTATTTTTTCATGCGAAAGTTCTGGTTTGCATACAGGGCAGAAGCTCTTGTGATAATGCCTGGAGGCTTTGGAACCATGGATGAGCTGTTTGAAATGCTTACCTTAATACAGTGTCAAAAAATAAAAAAAACTTTTCCCATAGTTATGTTTGGAAAAGAGTTTTGGAATAAATTCCTCAATATGGAGGCTTTGTTAGACTATGGTGTTATTAATAAAGAAGATCTTGAAAACCTCTTTTATACTGATGAAGTAGATGAGGCTTATAAATACATTACCTCTAAGTTAGAAAAACTAAATAACAGCTAAATTAACTCCAGAGGGTTTCCGGATTAACCATAGTCTTTATCTCAAGAACGTTACCACTAGGATCTTGAATAAAAAAAGTTTCTTGTTCTCTATCTTTGTTTATGAAGCGCCTATATGGCTCATCGTAATAATTAAACTTTTCTGATGCTTCAATTCTGTCTTTCAAAGCAAAAAACTCATCTTCTTTAAGATGTGCTCCAAAATGAGGAACTGAAACAGTTCCCATATCAACATCGTGTCTTTTTTTGCTTGCAACTTCATCAGGGCCATGATGAAGGGTAAGCTCATTACCCCAAAAGTTTATATCTTGCCATCTGCCCTCTTCATAATCACCGGCAACACATCCCATTAAATCACAGTAGAACTCTTTAGACTCTTCTATACTTTTAACGGCGATAGCTAAGTGAAATCTATTAGAGTCATTTAAATATTTCATAAAGTGATTTTACCAGTATATGAAAAACTATAAACTAGTTAAATCTAAAAAAATCTCTTTAAAATACATGCTTTAACTCAACATATAGAATTAGCCTATAATCCACAATGATGAATTTAAAAAAATCAATTTCCTTTATTGGCATGGCCGGTTGTGGCAAAACTACCATTGGGAGATTATTTGCAAAAAAACATAGAGTTAGTTTTATCGATACTGATCATTTAATTGAAAAAAGACTCAAAAAATCTTTGCAGGATATTAAAGATGAGAAAGGTTATATGTATCTGAGAGAAATTGAGCAAGAGATAGTTCTTGCAATAGATGCAAGCACCAAGATTATTTCAACAGGGGGAAGTGTTATATATTCAGATCAAGCAATTACTCATTTAAAAAAAATTTCATCAGTTATCTTTATCGATACTCCCTATAAATTAATCAAGAAAAGAATAGGTGATGCAAGCAACAGGGGATTTTCTGTTCCTAATGGATTTTCTGTAAAAGAAGCTTTTGATGAAAGGATGCCTATGTATCAACAGCATCAAGACTTCACTGTTAATGGCGCTAATTCAGCAGATTACATAATTAAAAGTATAGAGCAGTGGATATAGGAAAAGACAAGAAGATACTGCTCATTGGCGCCTCTGGGTTGGTTGGTGGC
>CBFHRY010000056.1:0-1539 GCA_965658385.1 Gammaproteobacteria bacterium | reverse complement strand
CATAATTAAAAGTATAGAGCAGTGGATATAGGAAAAGACAAGAAGATACTGCTCATTGGCGCCTCTGGGTTGGTTGGTGGCATGATAGCTAAATTCTGTGAAGAGAAAAAGTATCATCAAGTCCAAATCAATAGAACTAGTCTTTGTAACAAGTCAGATCTCATTGAAGAGATAGTGACAAATTTTAATGATCATGAATATCTAGAGGATATTCCAAGCACTGACCATGTATGTGTTGCTTCTGGAACAAGGCTTAGCCTGTCTCAATTAATATATATAAGAAAAAAAGATAGAGAATTATTTAGAAATATTGATCTAAAGATGCCGGTAGAAATTGCAAAAAACGCTTTCCTAAAGGGAGCTAAAGAAATATCAATTATTTCTGCGGTAGGCGCTGATGAAAACTCTACAAACTATTACCTAAAGACAAAAGGCATGCTGGAAAAAGAAATTAAGAATATTGGCTTCGACAAAATTACATTTGTCAGGCCTGGTCATTTGCTAGGTAAAAGAAATTCAAGAGTGGTATGGGAAGTAAAATTTTATGAGTTTATCTTTATGATGATGAAGCCAATGATGGTAGGCATGTTTAAAAAATTCAGAAATGTCCAAGCTAAAGATGTTGCGCTTGCTGTAATGTCCTCAATAGAGAAGAGCTTTGATGGTTCGAAAATTCTTGAATATGATGATATCGTTAAGAAGTAATATATTTTAAATATAGAAAATAATGGAGGCTTCTATGAAAAAAACATTGCTTGCGGTACTCGCGATCACATTCTCATCTTCTCTTATTGCCGATCATCATAAAGCTGGCGACAAGCATAAAGATTCAAGAATGCATCATCCAAACCACCTGCTAAACTTTAAAGAATGCAAAGAAACCAAAGATGCTGTTGGGGAGCTTCTTTTGCTAGCAGATGCATCATGGAAAGAAATTGAAAATAATCCTGAGAACAAAGAAGAATGGGCAAAGGCAGGCTTTTTGGCTGAACTATCTGCCAATTATTCCACAGTTTATAATGTTTGGTGCAAAGACATGGTAAACAAGAGAGTAAAAATGGGCATGATGAAAAAGAAGAAAGAAAGCAAGAAAGACTAAAACTTACCTCTTTGAAATCTCATTCTTATTGAATAAACCCTTATTAGTGCAACAAATGTTAGTACTGACTGAGTAAATATTGAAATAGATAAAGGATTTGACCAATGCCAGTTATCTATTGTTAACCATAGTAAAAATGTTTGTAGTGGGAAATTTATTGCTGCGCCCATCAAGACAACTATAATGGCTTCTCTAAAAGCTGTTTTTTCGGTTTTATTCATACTTATTCTCTATTTATTTTTATTGCGGTTCCGTATGCAAGAATTTCAGAGGCCCCTTTTGCAATTGAAGATGTCTGAAATCTAAAACTTACAATTGCATTTGCGCCTCGTTCTTCTGCATCTTGAATCATGCGATCATAAGCCTGGCTTCTAGCAGATGCAAGGAGTTTAGAATATCCAACCAACTCTCCCCCAATAATCGTTTTTAAAGATGCTATA
>CBFHRY010000055.1:0-5573 GCA_965658385.1 Gammaproteobacteria bacterium | reverse complement strand
TTTTGTAAGAGAAATTCAGGAATACGTTTAAATTTAAAATTTATGGGGAAAGAGATGAGTTTTGAAAAAGAATTAGATTTTGTTGTGTATGGTGCTACAGGTTTTACCGGCAAGCTTGTTGTTGAGTATATTAATTCGCAATATTCTTTCAATAAAATCAAATGGGCAATGGCTGGAAGAAATCTAGAAAAATTGGCTCAAGTTAAAAATGACTTAAACATTGATGATTCTGTCGAGCTTATTGAAGTGGATAGCAATAATCTTGATTCAATTAACAGATTAACTCAAAAGACTAAATGTATTCTTACTACTGTTGGTCCATATCAGCTATATGGAAACGATATTGTTAAATCATGTGCTGAGTCAGGAACCGATTATGTAGATTTATGCGGTGAGCCAGGCTGGATGCACAAAATGATAAATGAATATAGCACTAAGGCATCTGAAACTGGAGCTAGAATAGTATTTTCGTGTGGCTTTGATAGCATTCCTTTTGATTTGGGGGTTTTATTTCTGCAGAATGAGGTTAAAAATCAAATAGGAAAAACAGCAAATAAAGTTCGTGCAAGAGTAAGAAAAATGGAAGGTGAATTCTCAGGTGGAACGGCTGCATCTTTCGGAGCAACTATGGCTTCGCTTAGATCCAATCCTGATTTATTAAATGTGTTAGCTAATCCTTTTTCATTAGCAGAGGGTTTTCAAGGACCTCAACAAGAAAATGACTCTAAGCCAATTTATGATGAAGATTTGGGAATGTGGGTCGCACCATTTTTTATGGCTCCTATAAATACTAAAAATGTCCACAGATCTAATATGTTACTAGGGCATATGTATGGAAAAGAGTTCTTATACAACGAAATGTGGATATCTGGTCCTGGAGATGAAGGTAAAGAAATTGCAAAAATGATTGCATCATCGAACCCTATTGGAGGTGAAGATGCGCCTAAGCCGGGTGAGGGGCCTTCAAGAGAATCTAGAGAGAAAGGTCACTATGATGTGTTATTTTGTGCCGACACTAAAGACGGAGTAATAAGGGCTTCAGTTGCAGGAGATATGGATCCTGGTTATGGATCTACTTCTAAAATGATTACGGAGAGTGCAATTTGTCTTGTAAAAGACTGTCAAGACCTTAAGGGAGGGATATATACTCCTGCCGCTTCAATGGGATTGAAACTTGTTAAAAGACTTGAAGAAAATGCAGGACTAACATTTAGAAAGGAATAACTCATAATGGCTGAATATAGAATTTTTCATAACCCCAAATGTAGCAAATCTAGGCAAGCTTTGGAGATATTAGAATCAAATAATAAGGATTATGAAATCTTTCTATACCTTCAAGAAACGCTTGACAAAAAAACCATTAAAAATGTTTTAGATATCTTAGAATTACATCCAAAAGACATTTTAAGATCTGGAGAGGCGGACTATAAAGAAAATAAATTGTCACAGCATGATGATGAAGATGAAACGCTTATAGAATTTATGATCAAATACCCAAAAATTATTGAGAGACCTATAGTGATAAAAGGAAATAGGGGGGTAATAGGAAGACCACCAGAGAATGTGCTAAAGCTATTTTAATTTACCTTTTTCTCTAAGATTCTCTCTTATTTTAGTAGCGCTAATAGAGTGAGTTGCTTCATCAAAAATTTCTTCTTCAAATACGTAGCCCACACCTCTTCCATATGAAATGTTTGTTATATTTGGAACGAGCATGATTTCATAATCTATACCTCGTGAAAAACCATCTTTTGATAAACCCGATTCAATATTTTTGCATACATCATCCCAGTTAAATGGGTTATCATCTTGACCAATTCCCCCTGAAGCACCTTCAACATCTCTAACTTGGATAATAACTTGCCCAGTTTTTAATATGCATCTCTTAAAAAGAGCTTGATGTCCATCATGCCATGGCTGCCACCTACCAAGCATTTGAACTGTTGGTTTTTTCCAATCAAACACTTTTTAAAATAGCCTCTGCAATTTTTTCATGATTGGTATCATTTCTTTCGGTAATATGAAATTCAACATTTTCAGGTTCTTCAAATATCTTATTTGTATCGTCAAACCTACCTTCGGTAATTGTATCCATCCATATAACTATATCAGCACTAAAGTTTTGCCTTGTATTTTTTGTAGGACATACAAAATCACAAATAACCATTCTTCCATGAGATTTTTCGAAGTCAGCAAAAGATCTCATTCTTAAGCTCTGCCTTAATCTTCCTTCATCAGAAAAGTCCCAGTCATTTGCCATTTCACGGACGTTGTCCGCATTATACCAAGCTGCTTTTAGAAGAGGCTGAAGTCTTGCTGCAAGATAGGTCTTGCCGCTTCCAGGAAGACCCATAATTAATATTTTCATAACTTTTTAATAGAAAAAATTTCGTTATTAAATATAATCCTATCTTGATTGAGGATTAATTTCTTTAATTTATTAATTTTTTTCTGGTCATCAAGAATCAAATTTTTTTCATCATTAGATAACTGACCTATATAAAATAAATTAGATATTTTAGAATCCAGGCTTGAGCTAGACATTTGATTTACAATTTCGCTTGGAATTTTTCTAAAACTATATGAATAATTTTTAGGTTTAGAGAATTGGTAGGTGTTTCCATTCAAAGACTTATTCTGATTTATAAATTTTAAAATTGAACGACCATCATCTGGAAATAAATCAGCTTTTACAAATCGATTATTTAGTATAGAAGTAACCGAATCATTTCCAGCAGAATGAGTAATTATCAATGTTCCATTCTTTTTTAGAGCACATGCCAATGGTTTTATGACATTAGCAATCTTTGATTTAGTTAAAGACCTAGATCTGTAGGCCTGAGAGGCAAGAATAAAATCATATTCATTTTTCTTATGAGTTTTTGGAATGTTTTTTTCTATTAATTCTTTGCAATCTTCTCTGTAAATATTAATTAAACAAGGCCTTACATATGCCGTTCTTCCATTGTCATCAATATCAAATCCCCAGTTTTTATTAATAAAGCTATCAAGTTTCTCTAATTGTTGTTCAAACTCATAAGCATTTTTTCCCTTTAGCACTATATTTTTCTTAATTATTGGTAAATTTTCATTTGTGGGAGACAGCAAGCCTAACTCTGCAAACTTCATATTTGTTAAAGTTATAGCCAATTTTGGATGCTCTACAAATCTATCTGGGAATTTAATTAATGAATTAAATACATCTTCAAAGCTTATCTCTTTTCCAGTAATTAATAGAAGTGAGTTTGGGTGAACATCATGGAATTTTTTAATTATATTTGAAGTGATAGTTCCATCACCAATTCCCGCATCCAAAAATTGAGTTACCTTCTTCTTAGGAAGCTTTTCAATATATGGATAAATCTTTTTTGAGATTATTTTTTTCTCATTAGTATTTTGAACAAAAGAAAGATAGCTAAGTCTTGAATCGTAAAACCTGTTTTTAGACATGATAGATTAATTTTGATGCTCTGCATCATAATTTATATTAAAGTGATATCTTAATACGTAAGAACAAACATAAACAGTACTAACGAGAGACATAGTATGCATATTAAAGATAATTTTGAGCTAGAGACAGGAACAACTTTCAAGAATAGGCTTTGTAAGGCTGCCATGACTGAAGGTATTGCTAACAGTAAAAGCTTTTGCAATCAAAGGCATGTAAATTTATATGACAAATGGGCTAAAGGGGGTATCGGGCTATCAATAACAGGCAATGTCCAAGTCGATAGAAGGTTTATGGAAGGCCCAGGAAATGTAGTTATTGAAAAAGATACATACAAAGATCAATTAGATGAACTAAAAAGTTGGGCAAAAGCTGGCAAATCAGATGACACAGAGTTCTGGATGCAGATCAGTCATGCGGGTAGACAAACACCTGCATCTATTTCAAAGGAACCATTTGCTCCATCTTCAGTTCAGTTGAAAATTCCTGGTAAGGCATACGGTATTCCTAAGGCAATGACTACAGAAGATATTAAGGATGTTATTGAAAGATTTGTATTCGTAGCAAAAGTTGCAAAAGAAGTTGGCTTTACTGGCATTCAACTTCACTCAGCTCACGGTTATTTATTATCTCAATTCTTATCTCCTGATATAAATCTTCGAGATGATGAATGGGGTGGCTCAGTAGAATCAAGGTCAAAACTTTTAGTAACAATTATTAGAAGATGCAAATTAGAACTTGGTGACGAGTTTCCAATTTCAGTTAAATTAAACTCTACAGATTTTCAAAAGGGTGGCTTCACATCAGAAGATTCAATAAAAGTTGCAAAAATATTAGAGGAAGAGGGCATACACTTGCTTGAAATTTCTGGTGGTACTTATGAGCAACCAAGATTAATTGGATTAGATGATGTTAGCATCAATCCAGAGAGAAGTATTAAGAGAAAGAAAAGTACAATTGCTCGCGAGGCATTCTTTTTAGATTATGCAGAAAAGATTAGAAAAAATGTAAGCATGCCTTTAATGGTAACTGGAGGATTTAGAACATTAGAAGGAATGAATAATGCTCTTAGAAGCGGGGTATGCGATATCATAGGTATAGCTAGACCGTTGTGTGGCGATCCAAATTCAGCAGGAAACTTAATTAATGGGAGTATAGTTGAACTTCCTGCTTACGAAAAAACACTTCAAATTGGTAGAGGATTTCTCTCAACATCAAGCAGATTTCTTCTTATTCAAGCATTAAATGCATTTTCACAAATGGCTTGGTTTTATATGCAGATTAAAAGAATGGGAGATGGAAATGATCCTTCAATGAAATTGGGGATATTAAAGGCCTACAGATTAAATGGCAAAGATGAAAAGAGAGTTCTCAAAAGCCTGGATGTATAATAAATTTATGAATAAGTTAACAATTGCAACTTTATTTTTTTTATCGTTAACTGGGTCCTCAATGATTATTGATAATGTAGATGATATTCGTGCAGACTGGAGAATAAACTCAGACCGAGTCATGGGAGGGGTCTCTGATGTATTTCTTGATGAGCTTAATGATAGTGATATTAGTTTTTATAGACTGTCTGGAGATGTTAGAACAGCTAACAATGGAGGTTTTATCCAAGCTCTCATGATAATCAATGATGATCTTGGACAATATAACGGCATCAATCTTAAAGTCAGAGGCAATGGAGAAAAATATTTAATTTGGATTAGAACACCAGCTGCAAGATTTCCTTGGGATAGATATTCATATGAATTTGAAGCAAAAGCTGAGTGGAGTGAGATAAAAATACCTTTTGATGAGTTTACAAAAACAGCATTTTATATGCCAAAGAAATTAAATAAGAATAAGGTAAGAACAATAGCAATTGCAGCTTATGGAAAAGATTTCTATGCTGAGGTTGATATTGCAAATGTAGAACTATTCTAAAGAATAATGTTTTCAGATGATGATAGGACATTCATGCAGAATGCTATAGATTTAGCGCATCGTGCTTCATCTGAAAATGAGGTTCCAGTAGGTGCTGTTTTAGTAGATGGCAATAAAATTGTTGGTAAGGGATACAATAAAGTCATTCAATCCAATGATGTCTCTGCGCATGCTGAAATAATTGCAATTAGAGATG
>CBFHRY010000054.1:0-5971 GCA_965658385.1 Gammaproteobacteria bacterium | reverse complement strand
TTTCAAACTGCCTTGCATAAAACCAACCATTATCATCTGCAAGTTTTTTTGCTTTATTATATGCACCAGATCCTGCTTCGCTTGCGGGGGTTAGCAGAACTTTAGCTCCTAAAAAACGCATCATTTTTCTTCTTTCTATTGATGCGCTTTCTGGCATAGTGATGACGCAAGGGTAGTTCTTGGATGCGCAAACAAATGCTAAGCCAATTCCTGTGTTACCGCTAGTTGCCTCAATTACAGTTTGACCAGGCTTTAAGGTACCATTAGCTTCAGCTTCGTTAATAATGCTTAAAGCTAATCTATCTTTTACAGAGCTAGCAGGATTAAAGAATTCTGCTTTTACATAAAGCTCAACATCTTCAGGCGCTAAATTGTTAATCCTTATACATGGTGTATTACCAACTGTTTCTAAAATGCTATTAAATTTCATAATGATTTTTCGTTTAAAATAATAGATATATTTATAACATATTAAGAATAGAAGGGAGTAATCATTAAAAATATATAACTTCGCATAATATATATTATGTTTAATATTATATATAATTAACTTGCTTTATGACCTGGGATGCAACCTAATGCTTCAATTCCAGCTATGGCACATAATTCATCTTGATCTGATTTATCACCAGTTACACCTACAGCACCAATGTTTTTATCATCTTTTTGGATTAACATGCCTCCAGGTGTTGGAACAAGTTTTCCTCCAGCCATTGTTTGCATTGCTGAAACTGCTGGAGCTAATCTGGGTTGACCTTCAAATATATCTCTTAATGTATTAGATGAAACATTGAATGCTAAACATGTCCATGCTTTAGCATAAGCTATATCAGATCTTATCAATCCAGAACCTTCTTCAGCCATTGTTGCTCTTATTACACCTGCAACATCTACAACTGTTACTGTTAATGGCATTAAATCTAATTCTCTTCCTTTTTTAAGAGCTTCTTTACAAATAGTTAAAGCATCATCCAGTGTGATTTCTCCCGGGTTTTTGATCATTTTGAGTCCTTGTTATTAATAAATTATCTATATTATATAACTATATGAAGCACCTATTACATCAAAATTAGTTTAAAATGGCCTCATGTCAAAAGAAGATAATTTAGAATTTGAGGGTGAAGTTATAGAAACTTTGCCAAACACAACATTCAAGGTTAAGTTAGATAATGGCCATATAATTGAAGCGCATATATCAGGAAAAATGCGTAAACATTACATAAGAATCCTTACAGGAGATAAAGTAAAAGTTGAAATGAGCCCGTATGACTTAACAAAAGGAAGAATTACATTCAGAGGTAGATAAGTTATACTTTTTCAGTCTTTTTTGTATCCAAAAATACTAACTTATCATTCTTTATATCTAGCTTAATTATTCCACCAGTTTTGAGAGATCCAAATAGTAGCTTATCAACTAATGGTTTTTTAATGTTTTTTGCAATAAATCTTTCCATTGGTCTTGCTCCCATTTCTTTGTCATAGCCATTATCAGCTATCCAATTAATCACCTTAGATGAAGCATTTATCTCTACGTTTCTCTTATCCAATTGGGCTTGTAGTTTAATAAGAAACTTATCAACAATTGATAATATAACCACCCTATCAAGATAATCAAACTGAATAGTTTCATCAAGCCTGTTTCTAAATTCTGGTGAAAAAAGACGATTTAATGCAGACATTGCATCAGTTTCGTTGCTATTTTGATTGAAACCAATACTTGATTTAGAAAGTAATTCAGCACCCACATTTGTTGTCATGATTAAAATTACATTCCTAAAATCTGCTTTCCTTCCGTTATTGTCCGTCAAAACACCCGCATCCATAACCTGTAATAAAATATTAAATATATCGGGGTGAGCCTTTTCTATTTCATCAAGCAAAAGGACAGAGTTAGGAGACTTTACAATAGCTTCTGTAAGAAGACCCCCTTGATCAAAACCTACATAACCTGGTGGAGCACCTATTAATCTTGAAACTGTATGTCTTTCCATATACTCACTCATATCAAATCTAATAAGATCTATTCCTAAGATCTCGGCTAGTTGCTTACTTATCTCAGTTTTTCCAACTCCAGTTGGCCCTGTAAATAAAAATGATCCAATTGTTTTATTATCATCTCTGAGCCCTACTCTAGATAATTTAATGGCATTGGAAAGTGTTTCAACAGCATGATCTTGTCCAAAAATAACTCTTTTAAGATTTGATTCAATAGCTTTAAGATTTTTCTTATCAGACGATGAGATGCTCTGTTCGGGAATTTTTGTTATCTTAGATATAGTTGTTTCAATATCTTTTTTCTTTATCTTAATTTTCTTATTTGATGATCTGTTAACATTGATCATTGAGCCAGTTTCATCAATTACATCAATGGCTTTATCTGGCAAAAATCTATCAGTCATATACTTTGCAGATAATTCTATTGCAGTCTTAATAGCCTCTGCTGAAAACTCGACGTTATGATATGTTTCATAAATTGGTTTAATTCCTGAAATAATTTCTAAACATTCATCAATAGATGGTTCGTTAACATCAATCTTTTGAAAGCGCCTAGATAGAGCTTGATTCTGATTAAAGATTCCTCTGTACTCTTGAAAAGTTGTTGATCCAATACATCTGAGATCTCCTCTAGCTAAAGCAGGCTTTATAAGATTAGATACGTCCATAGAACCTCCAGAAGCTGATCCGGCACCAATAATCGTATGAATTTCATCTATAAATAAAATTGGATTGTTTTGTTTTTTTAAAAACGATAAAACGTTTTTTAATCTTTTTTCAAAGTCACCTCTATATTTAGTTCCAGCAATAAGAGCTGCAATATCTAATGCATATACAGTAGTATCTTTTATTATGTCAGGTACACTACCTGTTGTTATAAGTCTGGCAATACCTTCAGCTATAGCTGTTTTGCCAACACCCGATTCACCAACCAGCAATGGATTGTTTTTAGTTCTTCTTGATAGGATTTGTATCATCCTATCTACTTCGATTTTTCTACCCACCAATGCATCAATTTTGTTATCTATTGCAAGATTATTTAAATTAATTAAATAATTTGATTCTGAGGTTTGTTGAGAGTTTTCTATAGAACCCTCACCCTCTTCAACTTTATCAGTTTCACTGATATCTTTGGGACCATGTGATAAATAGGACACCACATCAAGTCTCGATAAGCCATTCTTATTTAATAGGTATACAGAATGGCATTCTTTCTCAGAAAAAATTGCAACCAATATGTTAATTGGTTTTACAACACCCTTTCCTTGAGATTGAATATGAAAAACTGATCTTTGAAGAACACGCTGAAATCCCAAAGTTGGTTGAACTTGTTTTTTTATATCAGACCTTTGAATGGTTGTTTTTGATAGATGATCATTTATTGAGTTTTTAAGTGATTCAATATTTACACCATGTGAATTAAGGCAAGAAATAACATCCGAATCACTTAAAATCATGAGAAATAGATGCTCTACAGTAATATATTGAATATTTGATTCTTGTGCTTTATCAAAAAGCGCAGCAATAGATAATTCTAAGTCTTTACTAAACATATTAATCAGTTAATGGTTCAATTTCACTTAATAGAGGGTGATGATGACTTTTTGCAAGCTCATTTACCTCATGAGATGTCATTTCAGCTATCTCTTTAGAGAATATACCACAAACACCCTTACCTTTTGTATGAACAGCCATCATTATTTCGGTTGCTTTTTGATGATTGTGATTAAATACAGATTGCAGCACGTAGACAACAAACTCCATTGGAGTGTAATCATCATTTAGAAGAATGACTTGGTATAAAGGAGGTTCTTTTAGTTCCGGTTCTTTTTCTAAAACAGATGTACCTAAATCATTTGAATTAGTTTCATCTGCAAATAGCTTTATCATTACATTCTTTTGATCATCTCATCGGCAAAGCCTGAGCAAGAAACCAAATCAGCACCATCCATCATTCTCTCGAAATCATAAGTTACTTTTTTAGAACCAATTGTTCTTTCCATAGATTTGATTATAAGATCAGCAGCTTCTGTCCAACCCATATGTCTTAACATCATCTCAGCAGATAATATTAATGATCCAGGATTAACTTTATCTTGACGTGCATATTTAGGCGCAGTTCCATGAGTAGCCTCAAAAACTGCATATTTGTCAGAAAGGTTTGCACCTGGAGCAATTCCAATTCCACCAACACAAGCTGCTAAAGCGTCTGATATATAATCACCATTAAGATTCATGGTTGCTATAACGTCATAGTCTTTTGGTCTTAGAAGAATTTGTTGCAGAAAAGCATCACAAATAACATCTTTAATTATAATTTCTTTACCAGTTTTTGGATTTTTAACTACTTGCCATGGACCGCCATCTAGCTCCACTCCTCCATATTCAGTGCTTGCTATTTCATACCCCCAGTCTCTAAAAGCGCCTTCAGTAAACTTCATAATGTTACCTTTATGAACTAGTGTTACTGATGATCTGTCATTATCAATTGCATAATCAATTGCTGATTTAACCAATCTCGAAGTTCCTTCAAAAGAGATTGGTTTAACACCAAGACCAACATTCTCGGGGAACCTAATTTTATCGCTTTTAAACTCATTTTTTAAAATTTCAGCTAGTTTATTTGCATCATCAGTATTTGCTTGAAACTCTATACCTGAATATATATCTTCAGAATTTTCTCTAAAAATTACCATATCAACATTTTGAGGTTCTTTTACTGGTGATGGCACACCATCAAAGTATCTTATAGGTCTAAGACATACATAAAGATCAAGGATTTGTCTCAAAGAGACATTCAAGGATCTTATACCACCACCAACTGGCGTGGTTAATGGTCCTTTGATACTAACTACGTATTCACGAAGCGCATCAAGTGTTTCATCAGGTAACCATACATCTTCACCATATACTTGGGTAGATTTTTCACCACAGAATACCTCCATCCACTCAATTTTTCTTTCTCCAAGATACGCAACTTTAACAGCACTATCTACAGCTTTAATCATTGCAGGAGTAATATCATATCCAATACCATCACCTTCAATATATGGAATTATTGGATTGTTAGGCACAACAAGATTGCCATCTATATAAGATATTTTTTCTCCTGATTCAGGAATTTGAATTTTTTCGTATGACATTATTTACCCCGTATTTAAGATTTCTTTATCGAAATCGTGGATAATTATACTCCTAAAATATTCATTATTAAACGTATTAACAAGCATTATGAATGATATAAATAAAACTGTAGTTGTAGGAATGTCTGGAGGAGTAGATTCATCAGTTGCAGCATATCTTTTAAAAAAAAATGGTTATAAGGTTAAAGGTTTATTTATGCAAAATTGGCAAAACGAACCTGGTGAGGTTTGTACTTCTGAGGTTGATTTTAAAGATGCCTCAAATGTTTGTGACATGCTTGATATACCTCTGCATAGAGCTAATTTTTCTAATGAATATTGGGACAATGTTTTTCAAGATTTCTTAAAAGAGCATAAAAAAGGTAGAACGCCTAATCCTGATGTCTTATGTAATAGAGAAATCAAGTTTAAATCTTTTTTAGATTATGCATTTAAGATTGGAGCTGATTATATTGCAACAGGACATTATGCTTCAATAATTAATAAAGATAATAGGACGATGCTTTCTAGAGCATCTGATCTATCTAAAGATCAAACATATTTTCTTCATGAAGTAAGTGAAGATGAATTCAAAAAAACAATATTTCCTCTATCTAATATATCAAAAACTGAGGTAAGAAAAATTGCTAATGAATTAGGATTGCCGACAGCAGATAAGAAAGATTCAGTTGGAATATGTTTTATTGGAGAAAGAAACTTAAAAGATTTTTTAGGCAGATTTCTAAAATTTTATCCAGGTGCTATTAAAGATGAGCTTGGAAATATTATAGGTGAGCATAATGGAGCAATGCTTTATACAGAAGGTCAGAGACAAGGACTAATGATAGGCGGTG
>CBFHRY010000053.1:281-6377 GCA_965658385.1 Gammaproteobacteria bacterium | reverse complement strand
CAAGATAACTCTGAATAGGTTTGCCTGATATATCCTTAATCTCTATAAGAACAGTTCTATTTTTTGAATCAATAGTCATAAGTCCATAATTAACTTCTGATATTAATTCATCAATCTGAAATTCATCTCGCTCCTTTGGATCTATTAATTTTTTGCGAATAGATTTTGGCATAATATTTAAAAAGGCTTTTTCATACCATTTATCAGCTATTGGCTTGTTGAGAGAGGAAGAAGTTATCTCTATTAAACCATTACCCTTATAGATACCAGCCCTATGTCTATCGCCTGAAAGAATAATTTTTTGAGTTTTTATATTTGATAATAATGACAGTAGTTTAGATCTTTCTTCGGGGAATAAATTCCACTTTTCAAATTGATGTGACCGAGGTAATACCTGAACTGATGAGAGGATAATCAAAAGATCTACATCATCTTTGATCTCAGTTTCAAACCAACTCCATTGCTCTTGTCCAAGCATTGTAGGGCTAATACTTTGATCTACAACTTCGTAATTATTGGCTCTATCCAAAGTCGTGCTTCTAAAAAATCTTGTATCTAAACCTATGATTTTAATTTTGATATTATCGCTATCAATTATGGAGCTAAAATAAACTCCATCTCTTTTATGCCTATCATCATTTTCTGGTGTTTCCCAGAAATTTAGATACAAACTTTGCGCCTCTCTTTTTAATGGGTATTCTTGACCTCCATCATTGACACCAAAATCATGATCATCCCAGATATAGAAAAGCTGAGTGTCCTTTAGCCAATTTGGTAGCATTTCTTTTTGAGCTTCATACGCCCCTTTCATTTTATTAAGTAAACCATCTGTACTGTCGCCATAGACGTTATCGCCAAGAAATATAAATGAATCAACATTATCTTGTAATACGGTTTTCCATATTGGCTGAGGGAGATCTTGATCAAGACAAGAGCCAAATCCAATTTTATAATTTTCAGCAATAGCTAGGTTGGAAAAAATAATTAAATTAAATGCGATACAGTAGGTATATAATTTATTCATTATTCAATTATAACAACTGATAGCTTTATTTAATGCATAAAATTTTAGCTTTAATAATATCCTTTGCCCTTATTTCATGTTCTGGAAATGGGGAGGAGGTATCTGAAGTTAGTAGACTTATAAAACCATCATTTGATAAAAATGTAAGCATTTATTCTTGCAAACTTAATGCGTCAAGTTCTTTGATTGATTTAGAGACTTTCCTATCAAACAATTCAATAATAGAACCAATTTATACTCAGCACAAAACATCAACATCATTATTGTTTCCAGATAGCTTAGATGTTGTAGAGGAGTTTCTTGTTCAACTTTCTGCTGAATCTAGTGAGAGCATTCTAAATTCATATACGGTTCTCAAAGAGCAGGGAATTGAAGACATAGCAGCATGTAAAATTTTTAATAGACCATCTTATAGCAGTATTTTATTTGATGGCTTAAAAGAATTAAATTCATCAGAGTATCTTGTTACTGAGATTCTTTCTTGTACATATAACGGAGGTTCTAATTTTGGAACATTTGCTGTAGCCATAGATAGATTGATTCAAAAAATGGGTTTAGCTGCTGCTGATTATAAAATATCTTATATAGAGCCAACTGAATCAACTGGCGAAGAATTTCTTTGGGTTAATAGGTTTAGTAATAATTTTTATTTGAATACATTACCTGATATTTGGTTTGATGACTTAGAGCAATCCAGAGAAATACAAGATGAGTTTAAAGAAAATGCAACATGCACAATCGCAAAAACTTATAAAGAATTTATAATTAATTAGTTCAATTTATCGATAAGAATTCTTATTAAAGTTCAAACTAATAGCTACACTTAATAATATAAATAGATTAGAATAGCCTTCACCTAAAGCGGGTGTGGTGTTAATGGCTAGCACAATAGCCTTCCAAGCTATTGGTACGAGTTCGAATCTCGTCACCCGCTCCAATTTATTTCAATTTTCTTTAAATTTACCTTAATAAAAAAAGCAGGCTTTCGCCTGCTTTTTAGACCCTGGGGATTAGAATGTAGAGGATATTCATAGGTCTTTAATTATGAGACCGAATAAATATTAAGAAGTTCAAAATAATTCAATAATATAAATATTAAGAATCCAAGCACTAATCCGGAGCCTAATGGTATTTGATTTGATAAGGTTTTTATATTTAAAAAATATATAAGTATCGAGGCAAGAGAACCAAATAAAATTATAAATGGTAATGCAAACGGTCCGGCAATAGAGCCAAGCGAAGCGAGCAAAATAAAATCACCACCACCAATACCATCATAGCCTTTAATTAGTTTAAAAAAGAAGTTCACAAGCCATAAAAATACAAAACCAATAAAAGCTCCTGCTACTGACATTGATAGATTGTTATAGTCTAAAAAGCTTATTTTAAATATTTCAGCATAACCAATAGCAATCAACCCTATTAATAATAGACCAATATTTATATTAAATGGCAACAAGAAGAACCTGTAATCTAGTATGAATAAAATTATTAAAATTACGGCAACTAAAAAGGCAATTAGCAACTGTATAGATAAACCAAAAATTGAATATAAAACCAAACCGATAATTAAATGCAAAATCTCATTTATTGGGTAATAGAATGAAATTTTGACATTGCAATTTGAACATCTACCTCTTTGTTTAATAAACCCAATTAATGGAATTAAATTAATGTTGGCAATATATTTTTTGCAGCTTGGGCAGTGAGATCTAGGAAAAAATAAGTTAATGTCTTTGTTTTTATTGCCAGGTGACAACCTATAAACAATCAAAGACGAGAGGCTGCCAAAACATAAAAAAGTTATGCAAATTAAGGTATGTATCACTTACGTTTTGCTAACCAAAAACAAAAAAAGAGTAGGCTTAATGCAAAAAAGGCATAAATGCCGATAATGGTTAATTTTTCAATCATTTTGATACTCCAAGTGCAAATGAATCTGGTCTTCTAAAATCGCCATATCCATAGTAAGTGTTATTTTTCTTCATGATTAGTTGAAGGTTTGTAGCAGGTTCTATTATTTCAATATTATAACCCGCATCTAGAAGCCAGTTTTTCTTGTCTACAGATAGGTCAAATTCAATTTGAATCTTATCAGGCTGCCATTGATGATGAATTCTTTTAGCATTATTTGCCTCAGCTAGATCCATTTCAAAATCAACTATATTCAAGATTGATTGCAAAACAGCAGTGATAATCTTGGCTCCACCAGGGGATCCTGTTGTAAAAAATAAATCGTTGTTTTTAAAGGCAATAGTTGGCGTCATAGAGCTTAGTGGTCTTTTTTGAGGTGTAATTTCATTCGCTTTTGCACCTAGTAAGCCATATTGGTTAGGAATGCCTGGGGATATTGAAAAATCATCCATTTCATTATTCATTAATATACCAGTATCTTTGATAACTACACCAGAACCAAAACTTGAATTTAACGTGTATGTGGATGAAACAACATTACCTTTTTCATCAACAACAGAAAAATGTGTTGTCTCGATACTTTCTTTATCATGAAAAGAGTCAGGATTTATTTCTATGGATGGGGTGACGCTACCAATTTTAATCTTTTTTGAAATTTCATTCGCATATTCATGACTTGATAATTTTTTAATAGGCACATCATAAAAATCAGGATCACCAAGATGCTTTGATCTATCAGCATATGCATATTTCATAACCTCAGAAAGGACATTAATATACTCTTTTGAATTATGACCCAGTTTTCTTAAATTGAAGTTTTCAAGAATATTAAGCATCTGTATTACATGAATTCCTCCAGAGGAGGGTGGAGGCATGGTAACAATTTTTATATCTTGATAAGAAGAGATTAAAGGATTACGCCAAACAGGTTGGTATTGCTCTAAATCTTTTTCAGAAATAATGCCGCCATTATTCTTCATGTCGAGAGCTATTTTTTTTGCAATTTCTCCTTTATAAAAACCATCTCTGCCATCCTGAGCGATTATTTTTAGGGTATTAGCTAAATCAGATTGTTTTAAGATTTTCTTATCAAAGTTTGGGTAGTGGGCTTGAAAGACTTTATTTGTTTCATCAAACGCAGATAATTTTTCATTATATTTAATAAGCATATCAGCCATATATGGAGTTATTTCAAATCCATCCTCTGCTAGTTTAATAGCAGGCTCAATTAACTCACTCCATTTCATTGAACCAAACCTTTGGTGCACTGACCATAGCCCAGCAACAGTTCCTGGCACACCGCTTGCTAGGTATCCAAGAGTTGATTTGTTATCTACGACAGTTCCATTTTCATCTAAATACATATTAGTAGTTGATAAAAGAGGAGCTTTTTCTCGATAATCAATGGAGTAATTATTGTTATCACTAGAGTCATAAATAACCATAAAGCCACCGCCACCAATATTTCCAGCTCTAGGCAGGACTACTGCTAATGCAAACCCAATCGCGATGGATGCATCATATGCATTCCCGCCTTTTTCAAGAATATCAACTCCAACTTGAGTGGCTAAAAAATGCTGAGTAGAAACCATTGATTGATTTCCTTCTGAAATTAGTTTTTGCCTAGGCTCATAATCATTAGGGTTAACTGTCCCAATTGGTGTGTAGCTCTGAGCATAGGCATGAGATCCAATAAAAATTAGGATAAAAAGTAGTTTTAATTTGTTATACATTTATAAATTCCTTAGCAAGTTCTTTAGCCCATTTATAATCTGCCTTACCATTTGGCGCACGATTTACCTTTTCTACAAATTTTATATTTTTTGGAACTTTGTAACTTGATAAATGCGCCTTAGTATTTGCTTTTAGATCATCTTCAGTAATACTCATGTCTTTATTAAAAGAAGCAATGGCAACAACTTTTTGGCCATATTTTTCATCTTCAACACCTACAACCAACACATCATCAATAGAAGGATCAAGCTTTAAAGCTTCTTCAACTTCTTCTGGATAAATTTTCTCACCAGCAGAGTTAATACAGTTACTTCCTCTCCCAAGCAAAGTTACAGTACCATCAGACTCAACCAAAGCATAATCACCAGGAAAGCTATATCTTTTTCCATTAACCTCTTTAAAGGTTTCAGCTGATTTAACAGGATCTTTATAGTAACCAAGAGGAACTAAACCGCTAGTTCCAACAAGGCCTCTTACTCCTGAACCTGGCTCTACGATTTTCCCATCATCCCCAAGCACAATAACATCTGGATTCATTCTAAATTTAGCTGTTTTAACTGATTTTTTTCTTGATGAAACAGACGAACCCATGCCACCTTCACTTGAGCCCATAGAGTCAAAAAGTTTCACGTCATGGTGTTTTAATATGCCAGCTTTTACATCTGCGCTCCAAATGACACCACTAGAGATAATAATTTGTAATGAGCTTATATCATAAGGGTTGTTATTCTTCAGCCCCAAATCCAATTCATTCAGAATTGGTTTTGCAAATGCATCGCCAACAATTACTAAATTATTAACGCTATTTAATTCAATTTCTTTAAGTAATTTCGATGGATTTAAACCAATTTCAGGTATTGTGATTATAGATCCGCCTAAACAATGGGTCATAAACCCACCTAAAAACATACCTGTTCCATGCATAAGAGGACAGGCAATTAAACATCTGGTTGAGTTATTTTTATGTGCTCTATTTTGAATAACTTCTTTTAATTGCAAAATATTTTCTTTTTTTCTTACATCTGGTACGTCATAACCTTGCATCTTAAGACCACCAAACATTGAAATAACGAAACTGCCATGGGTATACATAACACCTTTTGGCATACCTGTTGTTCCGCCTGTATATATCATATATATGTTGTCTTCATCTCGCTTGATTCGTTCCATTGGCTCATTAGATAAGATAATATTTTCATATAAAAAGAAGTTATCTATATCTGGTGATTCTTTGCCGCCTATTTGAATCCAGGTTTTAATGTTTGGAAGGTTTCTATAAATTAATAGTATTTGATCAAGATAAGATTCATGAAAAAAAACAGCTTCTGAGTCTGAGTTATCTAATAAATAAATTAGCTCTTCTGATTTATATCTATAGTTAACATTAATTGGGACTCCCATAACTTTGAATGTCGCAAATTGTG
>CBFHRY010000053.1:0-271 GCA_965658385.1 Gammaproteobacteria bacterium | reverse complement strand
ATACTTCTATCTTTTAGAAAAGAAGCTATTTTTGCAGAAGTCTGTTCGTATTCTCTCCAGTTTTTCTTATTTTTGCCTGAAACCAAGGCGATATCATCAGGCACATAGTCAGAAACTTTCTCCCATATAGTAGCAAAATGAAATTCGAATTTATTTTCTATGTCCATACAAATATTATAACTTTTGACTGGTTATCATAACTCCTATGATAGTAGAATAATGTAAACAAATTACAAAATTTATTATGACAGATATATTCAATGAAGTTGTT
>CBFHRY010000052.1:0-6387 GCA_965658385.1 Gammaproteobacteria bacterium | reverse complement strand
TCTTTTTTCATCTCTTTTAAATAAAAGAGCTTTTTCATTGGTGTAGGCAAGAATAAAATCAATTTTTTCTTTTCTGACAATTTTTTTATTTTGATTTATATCTAATTTTTTAACTGCTGAAAATGCTGATAAGCAGTTTTGGTTCAAAGGACATATAGAACAGTCTGCAGCTTTTGCTTTACATATTGTTGCTCCAATATCCATTATTCCTTGTGTATATTCAAATATTTTTGTCTGTGGTTTTAGTTTTTCAGACTCTGACCACAGTCTTTTAGTAAGCTGTGTTTTATTGGCGGTTTGTAATTTTAGATACCTTTGAATAACTCTTTTTACATTTGCATCCAATATTGGGTAAGGCTGCTGGTAAGCAATTGCCATAATAGCTCCAGCAGTTGATCTACCAATTCCTGGAAGCCTCTCTAGCTCATTAAAAGTTTTTGGAAAAATACCATGATGCTGACTATTTATAACTTCTTTAGCTTTAAATATATTTTGGGCTCTTCTATAAAAGCCAAGGCCAGACCATAAAGCTAAAATCTGATCCTCAGTCGCACTAGATATGCTTTGTATCGTAGGGAAGGCACCAATAAACTTCTCAAAATAAGGGATGACAGTTTTTACTTGAGTTTGTTGAAGCATGATTTCAGATATCCAAATCCTGTATGGAGTAATTTCTTTTCTCCATGGCAGGTCTTTTCTGCCATTAATCTCATACCACTCAACAATTTTTTTTGAAAAACTTTCGGAATGCTTCAAGATTAATTATTCAAATAAATTAAATTTTTCTACAACCGCTCCATATTCATCAAAAATATATTTTATTGGAGCCCCTGTTGGGATTTCTAAATTTAATATCTCTTCTTTTGATAGCTCATCTAATTGCATGATAAGAGATCTTAAGGAATTACCATGGGCAGCAATTAATATATTTGATCCCGAAATAACCTTTGGCAAAATTTCTTTATTAAAATAAGGAAGAACTCTTTCAGCAGTATTTTCTAGACTCTCTCCGTCAGGAGGAGGAATATCATAAGACCTTCTCCATATATGAACCTGCTCTTCTCCCCATTTTTCTCTTGCATCATCTTTATTTAAGCCAGCCAAACTTCCATAATTCCTTTCATTAAGTGCAATATTTTTAATAATAGGTATATTTGATTGATTAATTATTTCTAAGATTGTATTTCCTGTAAGCTGAGCCCTTTTAAGCTCAGATGTATACATAGTATCAAAATTAATTTTCTCATCTTTAATTAATTCCCCAGCACTAATAGCTTCCTTTACGCCTGTTTCTGTAAGGCCAGGATTCTTCCATCCTGTAAATAAGTTTTTTGCATTCCACTCGCTTTGTCCATGCCTTACAAGCACCAGGTTTCTTTTTGCCATAATTTCAAAATAATAAGATACAACTTTGTTATTTTAATAGATAATATGAACATGGTTGAGTTTTTTTTATTTATGTTCGAGCAGTGGTATCTATCATTACCGCTTTTAATATTTATCAGTCTATTTTTTGCCTCTCTATCAAAGAAGGGCGGAAAGAAAATATCTACTCATGAGCTAGTCAATATCAATAACAAAGGCTTGGCTAAGCTTGTCGATATTAGAAAATCTGATGAATTTAATGCTGGTCACATAGCTGGATCTATAAATATACCTTTTTCAGATTTTGAAAGACGACAGCATGAGCTTCCTAATAGAGAAGATATTTCTATAGTTCTGATCTGTGAAACTGGAAGTCAATCAGGAAATGCTGGTGAAATATTACAAAAATCAGGCTTTAAAGATACATTGATTTTAAGTGGCGGTATGTCTGAATGGAGGCTAAATAACCTCCCATTAATTTAGCAATTAAATACCTAGTTCTTTAATTTTTTTAGCAAGAGTATTTCTTCCCCATCCAAGCAAACTTGCAGCATCATTTTTTTTGCCATTAGTTTTTTCAAGAGCTGTCTTGATAAGCAATTTTTCAATCTTTGGATTAACAAAATCAAGCACACCTGTTTCCTCAGAATCAACTAAGTTTCTTAACCAAGACACAAAACCATCTTCCCATGAGGAACCTGAGTCAACGGACATACCTGAACCAACTTCTAATATTTCATTTGGGAGGTCTGATGGTTGAACATTTTGTGTTGGACTCATAAGTGTTAACCAATAGCATGTATTTTCAAGCTGCCTTACATTACCCGGCCATTCAAATTTATTTAATGCATCAATTGTTTCATTGGATAACACACGAAGCTCTTCACCGGTAGCATCTGAGTTTTTCTTTAAAAAATATTTTGCTAATAATTCAATATCATCTTTTCTTTCTCTAAGAGGAGGCACATCAATCTTGATCACATTTAATCTATAGAATAAGTCTTCTCTAAACTTAGATTGAGAAACTAAATTATGAAGATTTTGATGGGTTGCAGCTATTATCCTTACATCAGCCTTAATGGGCTTATCCCCACCAACTCTATAAAATTCTTTATTGGATAATACTCTCAATAACCTAGTTTGAGAGTCTAAAGGCATATCGCCAATCTCATCAAGGAACAGCGTCCCTCCATTTGCTTGCTCAAACCTTCCCAATCTTCTATCAACAGCACCAGTAAAAGCGCCTTTTTCATGCCCAAACAATTCAGACTCAACCAGCTCTTTTGGGATATCAGCCATATTTAGAGCGATGAAAGGCATATCATGTCTTGGGCTATTCTTGTGAAGAGATTTAGCAATTAATTCTTTTCCTGTTCCAGACTCACCCTGAACGAGAACAGTAGCATTAGTATTTGAAAGTTTACCAATTGCTCGAAAAACCATTTGCATGGATTGTGCCTTACCAATAATATCTGTTTTAGGAGATGCTTTAAGGCCCCTTGTAGATGGTTTCTTTTCAAGAGCTCTTTGTACAATCTTAATTGTTTCATCTAAATCGAATGGCTTAGGGATATATTCAAACGCTCCACTACCATAAGAATCTACTGCAGCTTGCATGTCTGCAAAAGCAGTCATTATTATTACAGGTATCTCAGAGTAGTTATTATTGATATGTTTTAATAGGTCATAACCATGCATGCCAGGCATGTGCACGTCTGTAATTATTAAATCTGGAGTATTTGAGTTTAATTCTTCAATAAGATCAGATGCATTTGAAAATGTAGCAGTTGTATATCCTGAATTTTTAAGGCTCTCTTCAAGAACAATTCTTATTGCCTCATCATCATCTGCTAACCAAACTTTATGCACTTTCAGTCCTTATATTTTTGAGCCCGAGAGGTATTAATATTGAGAATATAGTTTCCCCAGGTCTTGAAGAAAATGAGATGCCCCCTCCATGAACCCTTATTATATCTTGAGCAATTGATAGCCCTAGTCCAGAGCCATCTTCTTTAGAAGATACCGTTGGAAAAAATACATGTTCTTGCATTTCCTCAGGTATGCCTGGGCCATTATCTATTATATCTATACAACAAACTGTTAGATGCATTACTCCATTAACTGGTTTACTGTATTGAATTCTCGATTTTATTGTTATTTCAGAGCTATTAATATCAATCATCGCCTGCTGAGCATTTTTAACAATATTTAGCACAGCTTGTATAAATAAATCTTCATCTCCATCTAGTTCGGGAATACTTGGGTCGTAGTCTCTTCTTAACTTAAGGTTTTCAGTCAATTCAGCCTCAGCAAGTGCATAAACTTTTTCTAATGCAGAGTGAATATTAAATTTTTCCTGATTTGGTTTTTGAGGAGGGGTCAGAATTCTAGTAACTATTCCATTAAGACGCTCAGTCTCATCAATGATGATTTTAAGAAACTTTTTTGAATAATCATCATCAAGTTTTGAGGATAAAATTTGAGCACTACCTTTAATACCGGATAATGGATTTTTTACCTCGTGAGCTAATGTCCTTGCAAGATTAGCAGCAATTTTTTGAGTTGAAAATATTTTGGTTGAATCAATTATTTTATTTAAACTATCAACACATTTTATTTCTAAAATTAATGAATCATATTTTTCGCTAAAAGAAGCTGTCAAATCAACAATTCTTTTGCCACCATCCTTAGAGACTAATTCAAGATCTCTTTTAGTAAAAGATCCTATTTTTGAAATTGTTGAATTAAGCATATCTATTAATGCTTTATTTTTTTCAAGTGGGTATTGATCAGTTATCAAATCTCTATTTTGTTGAATTGACCAGCCGTTATTTAGGGCTGATTCATTTACCCAAATACTTTTGAGATTTTGATCTAAGATAATAATCTCGGAAGATAGTTGATTTAATATTGAGGTGTTTAATTCTTCCGGTTTAATCATTCATTTAAAAAACGGCCCCTCTATGAGGGGCCATAATGCTATTTATTTAGTTAAAGTTCCTACAATGTGTTCCAAGATCTTGTATGGATCAGCGTTTGAGGCTGGTCTTCTATCTTCAAGATAGCCATTCCAATTATGTTCCACAGTATAAACAGGTATACGAATACTAGCTCCTCTATCACTTACGCCATAAGAGAATGTATCAATACTTTGAGTTTCATGCAGGCCGGTTAATCTCATATCATTATCAGAACCATAAGATGCTATACCTTCTTCATGCACTTCACCAAGCTTATCGCACATTGATGTGAATAGCTCTTCAGATCCGTTTGAGCGCATTTCTTCATTTGAGAAGTTTGTATGCATTCCAGAACCATTCCAGTCACCAGTTTTTGGTTTAGGATGAATATTAACACCGACCCCAAATTCTTCAGCTATTTTATATAGTAAATATCTACTTACCCACAAGTCATCAGCGGCTTTAATACCCTTTCCAAGACATTGGTATTCCCACTGACCTAGTGCTACTTCAGCATTTGTTCCAGTTAATGTAATTCCAAGATCAAGACATGCTTGTAAATGAGCATCAGAAATTTCTCTACCCACTACATTCCCAGCACCAACTCCACAATAGAAGTCACCTTGGGCTCTAGGCTCACCATTTTCCCAGCCTAAAGGCTCACCAGTTTCTGGATCTGTTAAGAAGTACTCTTGCTCAAAACCAAACCACCATTCATCAGTAACTACAGCTTCAGCTGCTGCTCTAAAATTAGATGGGTGCGTTGTATGATCTGCAGATTGAACTTGCGTCATTACTAAATCATGCCCATTAGGATTTGCATAGGTTTGAACTGGAAGTAGCAAACAATCTGAGCTTCCTCCTTCTGCTTGTTGTGTTGATGAACCATCAAAAGACCAGTCTGGAGGTGTTTCAGCATCTGTTGCTTTAACCTTACTTCTCATCGATGATTCTGGCTTGTATCCATCAAGCCAAATATATTCATATGTTTTGTAGTTTGTCATTGTTGCTCCTTTAAGTTAAATAACGTTAGCAACTATATACATGCAATATTAATGCCCATTAATTTTAGTATTATTGCACAGATAATGTGCTTATTATGCCTTTTTATAGTGCATATGCCAAATAAATGCTAAAAATTAGTGCGTTATTATAAATTTAAGAAGGATTTAATGTTTGTAAACTTGCTATCGAAATTAGCAAAAGAGTGATTGCCTCCATATGAGATATCTACATAACATCCTGCAAAGTATGAAATAGTTTTAAGGTAATTTAATATCTCATCTCCAGACTCTAATAAAACAAGAATGTCTTGAGGTTTTTTGATTTTTTTATAGCTTAGATCCCTTAAGAATTCTATATCTTCTTTGGTTATTACAAATTTATTGCCCGTATCATAATTTTCATTCTCTCCCAAATGAATATCAAATCCATCTAGGGGAGGGATGGCAGGATTAATCAGTACAGCTTTTGTATTGTATTTTTGTGCAAAATAATGCGAGTAGTAACCACCTAAAGAGCTTCCAACAAAACTAATTTCACCTGAGATTGATTTTATGATCTCTTCAATTTGCTCATAGCTATCTTTTATATCATCTTTTATATCAGGAATAATAATTTGCGTTTTTCTTGCATGTTTTTTTATAAAACTGCCAAATACTTTTGCTTTGGAGGAATCAGAAGATGATTTAAAACCATGAAGATATATTATGGTTCTAGACATTTTTATCTAAAATATTTTTTATATTTTTTTTCGGTAGGATTCCTAATGAAAATATGCTCTCAAGCCACTCAGTTAAAAACCTATTTTGTTGATATTTCTCATCTTTAGATTGAATATTAGTCTGTTTTAAAAACGATGGAATTGCTCTCTCTCCTTGATATGAGATTGTTTCAGCAAGCTTGGCATCTAGGCTGACCAAGATTCTTAACGAAAAGTTATTATACTTGTATTTATTTTTATGAATTTGTTTTGCCTCCAAAACAATAGTGTGCATAGTTCTATCTAGTACTAAGAATGAAATTTTTTGAGGGATATTTTCAGCATCCAGAACTTCAAAGC
>CBFHRY010000051.1:2638-6410 GCA_965658385.1 Gammaproteobacteria bacterium | reverse complement strand
TAATATTATCTCAGCGGCATCATGTACAACAAATGCTATTGTTCCAGTGCTTGATATTCTCTATAAAAAATTTGGAATTAATGGCGGACATATAGAAACTGTTCATAGCTATACAAATGATCAAAATTTAATTGATAATTTTCATAAAGGTGATAGAAGGGGAAGAAGTGCTGCCCTGAATATGGTTATTACCTCAACAGGAGCGGTCAAGGCTGTATCAAAAGCTTTGCCAGAGCTTGAAGGTAAACTTACAGGTAATGCAATTCGTGTACCTACACCAAATGTAAGTCTAGCAATATTATCTTTAGCAATAGGAAAAGAAACTACTAAAGAAGATCTAAATAATTACCTTAGATCAATGGCTTTTCATTCAGATTACAGAGAAATAATTGGTTTTGTAAATTCATCTGAAATTGTTTCTACCGATTTTTATTCATCACCATTTGCTAGCATCATTGATTCTCAGGCAACAATTGCTAGTGGTAAAAGAATAACTCTTTATTGTTGGTATGATAATGAGTATGGATATTCAAAGCAGGTTACAAATCTAGCAAAAAAGATTGCTGGTGTTAACTTAACAAGATTACCTAAACCAATTGAAAAAAATATATAGAATATAGTTCGCAATAGTCTTATAATCACCACGTTTTAAAGACTTTAACTAATTTATAAATTAAGTGATCTCAATAAAAAAAGGATTAGACCTCCCAATTATAGGCAAGCCTCTTGCTGAACTCTCCGACACTCCTACTGTGCGTAAAGTTGCTATTCTTGGTAATGATTTTATTGGTATGAAACCTACTTTATTAGCTAGAGAGGGTGATAAAGTCAAAGTAGGTCAAAAAATTATTGAAGACAAAAAAAATCCTGGTATTTTCTTCACATCGCCATGCGGTGGTGTAATAACTGATATTAATAGAGGAGAAAAGCGGAAGTTTCTATCTCTCGAGATTGAAATTGATCAAAATGAAGAATTTATAGAATTTGATACAAATCAAAATCCCAAAGATTTGTTAATAAACTCAGGTCTATTTAATTCTTTTAGAACAAGACCTTTTAACAGGACGCCAAGAAGTAATGATGTTCCTGATTGTATTTTTATAAATGCTTGCGATACAAATCCATTATCAACTGATCCTCATCATATTATTTCTTTGAATAAAAATGAATTCGATGATGGAGTTAACTTTATTTCATCATTATTTAATTCACCAACCCATCTTACATATCAGGATAATATTCTTGATTACACCTATGACAATGTTGAAAGCCACATGTTTTCGGGCCCACATCCAGCAGGTTTAGTTAGCACACACATTAGCGCTATATACCCAGTGGACATCCAAAGATCTGTTTGGACAATTGGCTATCAAGAAGTTATTTCTATAGGTTATTTATTAAAAAATAAAACTTTAAGAACTCATAAAAATATTGCAATTGCAGGTGAGTCAGTTTTTAAACCATCATTATTGTCATCTAGAATTGGTGCAAATCTTGATGAGTTAACTGCAGGTAAAATTGAGGAGGATTCAAGAATTATTTCAGGATCGGTCTTATTCGGTCATGATGCAAAAGATGCAATGTCTTATTTGGGTTTTTATGATAATCAAGTATCAGTTATTTCAAATATACCTAACGATATATTTATGAATTGGTTAATGCCAGGTAAAACCTTACATTCAAAACTTAATGTTTTTATTTCATCTTTTGTTAAGCCTAAAAAATTCACTTTTAATACATCTATTAATGGTGGTAACAGAGCGATAGTTCCTGTCGGCTCATACGAAGAGATTATACCGCTAGATATATTAGTTACTCAGCTTTTAAAGGCACTAGTAGTGTCTGATATTGAAGTTGCAACAGATTTAGGAATGCTTGAGTTAACTGCTGAAGATTTAGCTTTGGCTACTTACGTCTGCCCTAGTAAATATGATTACTGCTCAATATTAATGGATAATTTAAATAAAGTTTACGAAGAACTATGAAATTCCTTAGAGATTCAATAGAAAATGTAAAACCAAATTTTGTTGATGAGGGTAAGTTTGCGAAATGGTTCCCTCTTTTTGATGCCATCGAAAATTTTGTCTTTAATACACGCAAACTTACAAAAAACCCTGTTCACGTTCGAGATTCTGTAGACATACAAAAAATAATGGTAACCGTTTGGTTGGCAGCTTTTCCAGCAATGTTTTTTGGTATGTATAATTTAGGTGACTATTCTTTAAGTTATTTAAACTTAATAGGTCAAGAAAATACAGGTGACTGGCATCATTATATTGTTAGTATGGTTGGTTATGACCATACTAGTTTCATTGCAAAGATGTGGTTTGGTGCGGCATATTTTCTTCCAATATATATTACTGTTTTTGTTGTTGGTATTGCTTGGGAGGCATTATTTGCAATTGTTAGAAAACATGAGATTAATGAAGGTGCCTTTGTATCAACAATTCTATTTTCATTAAGTTGCCCACCTGATTTACCTCTGTGGCAAGCTGCAATGGGTATTACTTTTGGTTTGGTTATTGGTAAAGAAATCTTTGGCGGTACTGGTAAAAACTTTTTAAATCCGGCTTTAACTGGAAGAGCTTTTCTATATTTTGCATATCCTGCTCAAATTTCAGGTGACAAAGTGTGGATTGCTGGCTTAGCTGATAATAATATTATTCCAGAAGGTTATAGTGGGGCTACAGCTCTAGGAGTTGCAGCAACAGATGGTATGGAAGGGATTTACAATAGCTTTACCTGGATGGATGCCTTTTTAGGATTTGTTCCAGGTTCTGTGGGTGAAACCTCAGTCATTGCAATAGGCATTGGCTTGATTATTTTACTTATTACTAAAGTTGCTTCTTACCGAATTATTTTAGGAACATTATTGGGTATGTGGGCAATGTCCACGATATTAAATATAGTTGGATCTGATACAAATGAGATGTTCTATATACCTTGGTATTGGCATTTAGTTATTGGTAGTTTTGCTTTCGGTCTTGTATTTATGGCTACTGAACCAGTATCAGGGTCAGGAACAAATGCTGGTAGATGGATTTATGGCTTGGTAATAGGAATAACAGTCGTCTTAATACGAGTAATTAACCCAGCTTTCCCTGAAGGAATGATGTTAGCAATATTATTTGCAAACTTATTAGCTCCAGTAATTGATCATTTGGTTGTAATGAGTAATATAAAGAAGAGAAGGGCACGTTTATCATGAATGAATCAGTTTTAAAAACCCTTACGGTTGCTTTTGTAGTATGTTTAGTATGTTCGTTGGTTGTTTCATCAACTGCTGTATCACTAAGGGATATGCAAAATAAGAATAAGCTCAACGATGAAAGAATGAAAATACTTCAATCAGCAAATATGTATGATCCATCTGTTTCTATTGAATCTCAATTTAATCAATTAGAAATGAAATTTGTTGATTTTAATACAGGAAAAATTTTAGACTCATACAAGGATTTTGATATTCAAAACTATGATCAAATTGCTGCAACCAGGGATCCTAATTTATCAACTAAAATTCCAACAGCTAAAGATATAGCTATTATAAAAAATAGAGAAAATGTAGGTAAATTTTATATATCTAGAAATGACGATTTATCTATTGATAAAATAATTCTACCTATAAGAGGTTATGGTCTATGGGGTACACTTTTTGGCTACATATCTATAGAAAATGATTTTAATACTGTTGCAGGGTTAGAGTTTTATTCACACAAAGAAACACCTGGGCTTGGTGCTGAGGTTGATAATCCTAAATGGAAATCAATCTGGC
>CBFHRY010000051.1:0-2628 GCA_965658385.1 Gammaproteobacteria bacterium | reverse complement strand
TCTGATGCATCAGATAGGAATTATAAAGTTGATGGATTATCTGGAGCTACATTAACAAGTCGCGGAGTAACTAATATGATCTCATATTGGTTTGGTGAATCAGGTTATTCTAAACTATTAGCTGAGTTGAACTATGAGTCTTAAGCAATATAAAGAAGTAGTTTTTAAACCTCTGTTTGATGAGAATCCTATCACCCTTCAAATCTTAGGTATTTGTTCAGCATTAGCAGTAACCAATAATCTTTCAGTTACATTGGTTATGTGTGTTGCTCTTACTAGTGTTGTTTGCTTTTCAAATTTATTTATATCGCTTATTAGAAACTATATTCCAGGTAGCATAAGAATTATTGTGCAAATGACAATAATTGCTTCATTAGTGATTGTTGTTGATGAGCTACTAAAAGCATTTGATTATGAAACAAGTAAAAAGTTATCTGTTTTTGTTGGTCTAATTATTACAAACTGTATTGTTATGGGAAGAGCTGAGGCTTTTGCTATGAAGGAAAAACCTTTGCTAAGCTTCTTTGACGGTCTTGGAAATGGAATAGGCTACAGCATTATCTTGATTGGTGTTGCTGTTATAAGAGAGTTGTTTGGTTCGGGTACTCTAATGGGGTATGAAATACTACCTTTAGTTTCAAATGGAGGATGGTATTTACCAAATAATTTACTCTTATTACCACCTAGCTCCTTTATTATAATTGGTTTGTTTATATGGGCAATTAGAGCTTGGAAACCAGCTCAAGTTGAAACTGATGACTTTGTCTTATCGAAGCATTCAACATCGCCGGATTTAACTAAGAGAGAACTAAATGTTTGAGCATTATTTAAATATTTTTATCACTACTGTCTTTATTGAAAATATAGCCTTATCAGTTTTTTTAGGTATGTGTACATTTATAGCAATATCTAAAAAAATTGATGCAGCTTTCGGTTTAGGGATTGCGGTTATTGTTGTCTGCTTAATAACAGTTCCGTTAAACAATCTAATTTATAATTTTATTTTAAGAGAAGATGCTTTAACCTGGGCTGGTATAGAGGGAACTAATTTAGAATTTGTTGAGCTTATCAGTTATATTGGTGTAATTGCTGCTTCTGTTCAAATCTTAGAAATGTTTCTTGATAAATATGTTCCTGCTTTGTATACAGCTTTGGGGCAATTTTTGCCATTAATCACTGTTAATTGCGCTATTTTAGGTGCTTCATTATTTATGATTGAAAAAGATTTAATGTTTGGTGAAAGTGTTGTTTATGGATTTGGAGCAGGCTTTGGTTGGGCTTTAGCAATTGTTATTCTTGCAGGTATAAGAGAAAAGCTTAAATACTCTGATATACCTGATGGTCTCAAAGGCCTAGGCGCAACTTTTATAATTGTTGGTTTAATGAGTTTTGGTTTTATGTCATTTGGAGGCATTTCTTTATAAATATGAGTTTAGATTTAATTTTTGGTGTAATTTCTTTTTCAGGTATAGTCTTGTTACTAGTGTTAGTAATTATTGGAGCAAGATCAAAGCTTGTTTCAGCTGGAGATGTTTCAATTGAGATTAATGGGGATTCGTCTAATCCCTTGGTTGTTCCCGCTGGTTCAAAGCTACTACAAACTTTAGCAGAAAATAAAATTTTTCTTTCATCTGCATGTGGCGGTGGAGGAACTTGTAGCCAATGTAAATGTCAAGTAATTGAGGGCGGCGGTTCTATACTTGCAGCCGAGGAATCTCATTTTAATTCTAGAGAAAAAAAAGAAGGTTGGAGATTGTCTTGCCAGGTTGCTGTTAAAAATGATCTAAAAATAAATGTTCCTGAAGAAATTTTTGGTGTTAAAGAATGGGAATGTGAAGTTATCTCAAATGATAACGTTGCTACATTTATCAAAGAGCTTGTTCTCAAGCTACCCGAAGGTGAAAATGTAGATTTTAGAGCAGGAGGATATGTTCAACTTGAAGCACCAAAATACGAAATTGACTATAAAGATTTTGATATTCAAGAAGAATACCATACTGATTGGGACAAATTTAAAATCTGGGATAATAAATCTATTAATAACGAGCCTGTAATCAGGGCTTATTCTATGGCTAATTACCCTGAAGAAAAGGGTGTTATAAAATTTAATATCAGGATTGCATCACCCCCTCCAGGTATGGATGTACCTCCTGGAATAATGTCTTCATGGACATTTAATTTAAAACCTGGAGATAAAGTAAAAGTATTTGGTCCATTTGGTGAATTTTTTGCTAAAGAAACTTCAAATGAAATGGTTTTTGTTGGTGGAGGTGCAGGTATGGCACCAATGAGATCTCACATATTTGATCAATTGTTGAGAATTAATACTGATAGAAAAATCACATTTTGGTATGGAGCAAGAAGTCTGAAAGAAATGTTTTATGTCGATGAGTTTAATGATTTAGCTGATAAATACGATAACTTTGAATGGCATGTTGCATTGTCTGACCCACAACCAGAAGATGATTGGGAGGGTGATACAGGATTCATTCATAATGTTCTTTATAAGAACTATTTAAGCTCCCATGAGGCTCCGGAAGACTGTGAATATTATATGTGTGGTCCTCCTATGATGAATAAAGCTGTAATTGATATGTTATTAGATTTAGGAGTAGAGCCTGAAAATAT
>CBFHRY010000050.1:4750-6699 GCA_965658385.1 Gammaproteobacteria bacterium | reverse complement strand
AATTCAGTTCAGCTCTTTTAGCACATCTAGGTATATATTTTTTAGCAGTTCTAGATCAGCTACACTGACACACTCATCTATCTGGTGTATTGTCTTATTAAGAGGTCCAAGCTCAATTATCTCGGTTTTCATTTTTGCAATAAATCTGCCATCAGATGTACCGCCTTTTGCATTTTTATCTGCATCAATCCCAGCTTCTTTTTTTATGGAATTTACAACAATGTCTTTAAGAGTATTTTCGGTAGTTAAGTAGGGCAGCCCACTTAAATTCCATTCAATCTCATAATCAAAATCTAGACTATCTATTATTGATTCAAACTCTTTTCTTAAAGAGCCTTCAGTAGACTCTGTAGAGAATCTAAAATTGAAAAGCATATCCAGATGACCAGGAACAACATTTTTCGCGCCTGTGCCAGAGGAAATATTTGAGATCTGAAAGCTTGTAGGTTGGAAAATAGCATTGCCATTATCCCAAACTTGATTTTTCAATTTTACTATCAGGTCACTAGATAGAAATATTGGATTTATAACATTTTCTGGATAGGCAATATGACCTTGTTTGCCTTTAACTCTTAGCTCGCCACTTAGCGATCCCCTTCTTCCAACTCTTATGCTATCTCCCAATCTCTCATTTGAAGTAGGCTCTCCAACAAGACAATAATCAATCTCATCAGCTTTTTCTATCATGTCATCAACAATCCTATCAATAAAGCCATCACATGCATTTCCTTCTTCATTGCTGGTTAGCAATATTGATATTCTGTAGTTTGGATTATTATTTTCTGCAAGAAACTCTTCAACACTATCCAGAAAAGCTGCAATTGAGCCTTTCATATCTGCTGTGCCTCTGCCATACATCATTCCACCCTCAATGTGACCTGAGAAGGGGGGATATTTCCAGTTTTCTACTGGTCCAGTAGGCACAACATCTGTATGGCCTAAGAAACAAAATAGCTTTCCTTTTTCTCCATATGTGGCATATAGATTTTCGACATTTAGGTAATTAATCCTTTCACAATTGAAATTTAATTTATTTAGTCTTTCTTCTATTAAATCAAAACAGCCCATGTCTCTTGGAGAAATGGACTCAATTTGTATAAGCTGTTTAAGAAAATCAATCATTTTTATGCAGAGTCTTGTTTAAATTAATTTTATTATTGTTTGGCTTGGCAATTACTTTCCCATTTTGAGAGTGCCTTAAAAATAAGAGATCATTTTTGAAAGCTAGATCAATTCCCTTAACCACATTTCCTTCATATTCAATTTTTGAGCCAGCAGTAAGATATAAACCAGCCTCAACTGTACAATTGTCACCCAATGGTATTCCAAGACCTGAGTTTGCACCAAGTAGACAATTCTCTCCAAGAGAAATCTTTACATTATTACCACCAGAAAGGGTGCCCATTGTGCTGCAACCGCCTCCCAGATCAGAATTATTTCCAACAACCACACCGGCTGAGATTCTGCCTTCAATCATTGCATTGCCCAAGGTACCAGCATTAAAATTTACGAAACCTTCATGCATAACCGTTGTTCCTTCTGAAAGATAGGCTCCAAGTCTGACCCTGCTTGCATCAGCAATTCTTACATTCTTTGGAACAATATAGTCAGTTAATGATGGAAATTTATCTAAAGAACGAATGTATATAAGGTTATCTGAATTTAACTTTGAGTTTGTGATTGCATCATCAATATCTTCAATTGCGATTGGGCCAACATTAGTCCAGGCCACATTAGGTAAATTTTCAAATAAACCATCTAAGTTAAGTGTATTTGGCTTAAAGAATTTATATGATATTAAATGTAACTTAAGATATGCGGACTCAGTAGATTCAATAGGTCCTTGGAGCTCATCATCATCCCATTCAATGTCTATTATTTTTTTATTTTCAGGCTTATTGATTTCTAGATGAAAATCAAACTCATCAGATTTTATTGAATAGAAATGC
>CBFHRY010000050.1:0-4740 GCA_965658385.1 Gammaproteobacteria bacterium | reverse complement strand
CCGGCTGAGATTCTGCCTTCAATCATTGCATTGCCCAAGGTGCCAGCATTAAAATTTACGAAACCTTCATGCATAACTGTTGTTCCTTCTGAAAGATAGGCTCCAAGTCTAACTCTGCTTGCATCAGCAATTCTTACATTCTTTGGAACAATATAGTCAGTTAATGCTGGAAATTTATCTAAAGAACGAATGTATATGGGGGTATCTGAATTTAACTTTGAGTTTGTAATTGCAGCATCGATATCTTCAATTGCAATTGGGCCAACATTAGTCCAAGCAACATTAGGTAAATTTTCAAACAAACCATCTAAGTTAAGCGTATTTGGCTTAAAGAACTTATGTGATATTAAATGTAACTTTAGATATGCAGATTCAGTAGATTTAATAGGTCCTTGAAGTTCGCCTTCATCCCATTCAATCTCTATTATTTTTTTATTTTCAGGTTTATTAATTTCTAAATGAAAATCAAACCTATCAGATTTTATTGAATAGAAATGCGCATCAAGAAGCATCCCACTTCTTGACAGAGATCCAAAACCTTTTGCCTTAATTTTCATGCGTTGATTATAAAGTGCAAAAACACATAATTATATAATTTCCTCTAAAGCATTAGATATTTTTTCAATTTTCTTTTGAGAGACACTTGAAATTGTAATATCTTTTATTTCAAAGGTATCCTCAACTTTTTCACCAAGGGTGTTAATTCTAGCTGATTGAATTGAAACATTATTTTTATAAAAGATTTCAGCAATTTTTATTAATATGCCAGGAGAGTCAAATGCTTCAATCGTCAAATGATTTTTTTTATTATTTGTGTCCTCAATATTACTTATTTTGACTTTATTTTTGAAAGCTTTATTTCCAAGTTTTCTTCTAACTCGCTTAGATGGAGTAAAGTTTTTAAAATTATTGATGATTTTGCTTTTGATATCTCCTATTTCACTTTTCAGTAACGGGTTGTCATGAGAATGAAATTTTGTCACAAAGGTATTCATGGCCATTAAATTATCCTTGCTTGTATAAATACTTGCATCAACAATTTCTAGCCCGACAGTATCAAGAATTTTTACTATTTTTAAAAACAGACCATCAGAGTTATCCACTTTAATAAAAATCTCAAGGAAGTTATCAAAGCATTTTCTGCATGCAACTTTTATTTCATCATGAGGCTTAGACAAAACCAGATCGCTTTGCCATTTTAAGCTATCAGAGGTGTACTTATTAAAGTAAGAATCATCAAAGTTTTTCCATATACTTTTAAGATATGTAAGCTCATTACCTTCTAGTAATTTATATATAGAGCTCTTTCTATCAGATGAAATTTCTTTAGAGGTTTTTACTGGTTCTTTATTCAAATATGATCTGGTTGATAAAAACAGATCCCTTAAAAGGCCATGCTTCCATGCATTCCATAATTTTGGATTAGTTGATCTAATATCATTAATTGTAAGGAGATATAAATAATCTAACCGCTCTGTATTAAGTACGATCTCTGCAAATTCTTTTATTGTTTTAGGGTCACTTATATCCTTTCTTTGAGATATAGATGACATTTTTAAATGATTAAGTACCAGCCATGAGATGAGCTCAGAATCCGCCACTGATAAACCCAATCTTTTTGCAAAATCCATACTTGTCTTTGCCCCAATTTCAGAATGGTTTCCGCCTTTACCTTTACCTAAATCGTGAAAAATACCAGCAATATACAAAAGCTCTACTTTTGGTATTTTTTTTATCAATTCATTTTCTAGTAAAAATTCATCAGACTCCTTAATCTTCATCTGACGCATGTTTCTTACTACTTTTAATGTGTGCTCATCAACAGTATATATATGAAATAGGTCAAACTGCATTTGGCCTATCACTTCTTCAAATTCAGGGATGTATTTTTGCAAGATACCCGTCATTTTCATTAGCTTTAAAATCGATGATAGATGATATTTTGATCTTAAAATTTCAAGAAACTTACTTGAATTAGATGAACAAGACCTGAATTCATTATCAATTAAATAACTAGAATCTTTGAGAGTATTTATTGATTCAGAGTGAATTTGATTTACCTTATTATTTTTTCCTAATTCAATAAATATATCTAGGAGAATTTCTTTATTATTTTTAATATCGGCTTCCAATATACCGATTTGATTGCCTTTATAAAAAAAGTTACCTTTCTTTTTCTTGATTCCAATAATTCTGCTTTCTGCGTAGACCTGTTCAACCAATTGATTGAAGCTTGTAATTGTTTGCACTTGGTAGAAAAATTTCTGCATCAATGCTTCAACCTTATTTTTTTCACTCAAATCCTTCTTTATTGCTTTCTTAGCTATATCAATCTGAGACTCAAAATTTAACCTATTTTTATTTTTAGTTGCTAAGTTTGTTGCGTACCTTATTGTTTTTATGAATTCGTAGGATTTTCTTGCTTCAAAATAACTAGAGCGGAATATATCAGAAGCTTTAATTTTTTCTTCACAATCCAGACCCAAACAATAATTTAAAATCCACTCAGCATTTTGAAAGTCTCTCATTGTTCCAGGAGATTCCTTAAGGTCTGGTTCAAGATTGAAGGCAGAAGAATCAAATGAATAATACCTTTCTTGTTGCTCAATAATCTTTGCCTTAAAGTATGCATTTTTATTCCAAGCACCTTGGGTAATTTTGTTTACTCTAGCTTCAATATTTTTATTTGATAGTAATGGTCTTAAGCTAAAGTATGACGTAAGCTCTTTTGCATCTTTTCTTAATATATTTTTTAATTCAGATAATGACCTAACAGAACAACCAATTTTCCATCCAAGATCCCACAAATTTGCAATAAATTTTTCGAGATCAGCTTCTTTCTTATCATTTTTATTATTTTTAATAATCGATATATCTATATCCGATGAAGGGAACATCTCTTTTTTACCAAAGCCGCCAATTGCAAAAATTGAATATTCTTTTTCTAAGCCATAATCTTTAAACATCTTAATAATAATTTTTTCAATTTCATTTGATGTTTTGTTTAAGTAAGAATTAGTGCCTTTGTTTTTGCTATATAACGATGGAAAATCGTCCCAGAATTTAGTATTTAAATCAGATATTTTTTCATTCATAGATCTTCTTCAGATCTTTTTGTTAGCACTTCAACGCCATTGCTTGTTACCGCAAGGGTGTGCTCCCACTGAGCAGAATTCCTTCCATCTTTTGTCTCAACTGTCCAACCATCACTCAGAGACTTAGTATATTTTGAACCTTGATTAATCATAGGCTCAATCGTAAAACACATGCCTTCTTTTAATTGAATGCCAGTATTGGGAACGCCATAGTGAAGAACTTGAGGTTCTTCATGGTACACGGTGCCGATTCCATGACCACAATAGTCTTCCACAACTGAATAATAATTATCTTCAGCATGCTTTTGTATTACATGACCAATATCACCCAAGTAAATTCCAGGTTTAACAATTTCGATAGCTTTGTATAAACATTCTTGAGTAACCCTTACCAATCTTTCGTTATGAGGCTGACATTTGCCTACTAAAAACATCTTTGATGTATCTCCATGCCAACCATCTTTTAAAACGGTCACGTCTATATTTAAAATATCACCATTCTTTAAGATTTTATCTTTGCTTGGTATGCCATGACATATAACTTGGTTAACACTTGAGCAAATAGTTTTTTCATAGCCTCTGTAACCGACATTTGCCGGAATTGATTTTTGAACTTGGGTTATATAGTTGTAACAAATATCATCAAGCTCCCCGGTGGATATACCTGGAACAACATGAGGAGTTATCATCTCAAGGACTTCAGCTGCAAGTTTTCCAGCTATGCGCATTTTTTTAATATCTTCTTTATTTTTTATTGAAATTCTCATTTTTTTTTCGCAAAAATATAGACATAAAGTTAGTTAATCTATAAAGTACAATTTTAATGCTAGCTTGTAATTTTAGCCCATTAAAATCCGAAAAATCTCTTCACAGATTCTCTTTCACTTTTTCTAATAATCATGTCAGAGGGCTATTATAGTGCCTTTTAAATCAATATTGGCACTTGAAGATGGAACTATTTTTTATGGCGATGGTTATGGAACTAAAACTGTTCATATCGGAGAAGTTGTATTCAACACATCAATGACTGGATATCAAGAAATAATTACTGATCCATCGTACAAAAAACAAATAATTACTTTTACCCATCCTCATATTGGTAATACTGGAATTAATTTTGAAGACTTTGAGTCTGAAAAAATACATGCTAGTGGAATAGTAGTTAAAAATTTTTGTTCAAGACCATCTAATTGGAGAAGCTCAGAATCACTTGAAGACTTCCTAATTAAAAATAAATCAATTGCTATCTCTGGTATTGATACAAGGAATCTAACATCGCATATAAGAGAAAATGGATCCATGGGGTGCTGCATAGCCTCGCTTGAAGAGATTTCTCCTGAAGAAGCCATTGAGAGAGCGAAAGACTTTGGAGGTTTGAAAGGTATGGATTTAGCTAAAGAAGTAACAACGCAAGATGACTATGGATGGATTGAGGGGACATGGCCTGAATATTCTGAGACTGATATAAATTTAAATATTGTTGCTTATGATTTTGGGATTAAGAAAAATATTCTTAGACTTTTAACAGAATCAGTTGGAAAAGTCGATGTTGTTAATGCCAAGACCTCTTTTGAGGATGTTATGAAGAAATCACCAAACGGCATTTTTTTATCAAATGGTCCTGGAGATCCAGAGCCTTGTGAAT
>CBFHRY010000049.1:0-6786 GCA_965658385.1 Gammaproteobacteria bacterium | reverse complement strand
GTCTACAAGAGGAATTCACAAAACAGAATCAAGCACCATTACAAGTAGAATGCTAGGATCTAATTAAGTACGCACCATGGTTAATAAATCTACTTTCCAATACTTTGTCTGGGGGCAGGTACAAAAAAAGATAATTTTTTAACTTAAAGCAGCATCCGACACAAATGGATTGGATGCGCGCTCATTGCCAAAAGTCGAGTTGGGGCCATGACCGCAAATAAACTCAACATCATTGCCCAATGGCCATAACTTTTTTGAAATTGAATCAATAAGGTCTTGATGATTTCCTCTTGGTAGATCTGTTCTGCCAATTGAACCTCTGAATATCACATCTCCAACTAAGGCTAAATTTGAGTCATTGCTGAAGAAGATAACATGTCCCGGGGTGTGGCCTGGGGTGAATATTACATCTAGCACTGAGTTACCGACTGATACAGTATCGCCATCTTCTAACCATTTATTAGGTACGCAATTTCTGGCTTGGATACCAAACATTTCACCTTGACTTTGAAGAGAGTCCAGAAGGAATTTATCTTCTTTGTGTGGACCCTCTATTTTTATATTGAGTATTTGTGCAATTTCCATTGCAGCACCTGCATGATCTGCATGCCCATGTGTTAATAATATTTTTTCAGGAATTAAGTTATTTTTTTTAGCAATCTGTAATAGGAAATCTGCATCTCCGCCTGGATCAACAAATGCGCATTTATTTGTTTCTGAACAGAAAATTATAGGTGCATTTTGTGCAAATGGTGTGACCGGATTTACTAATGCTTGTATTGTCATGTTTGTATTTAATTTTTGTTTATTATGCATCTAGATCTAATAAATATAAATTTTTTTATTGCTCTAGAGCCTATAGATTGTTTCTAAATGGCTTCATTATTAGTAAATATCATATAAAATGATCAAGAAAAATAAATATCGGAGATATAAATGACTGACAAGCCATCAAAAGAAGAGGCATTAGCTGCAGTAAAAACATTAATTTCATGGGCTGGAGACGATCCAACAAGAGAAGGTCTTGTAGAGACTCCTGACAGAGTGATTAGAGCATATAGAGAATTCTTTGCCGGTTATGAAGAGGATCCCGAGCAAGTACTAGCCAAAACTTTTGAAGAAGTTGAGGGTTATGATGATGCTGTCATAGTTCGAAATATAAGAGTTGAATCACACTGTGAACATCATATGGTTCCAATTCTTGGAGTTGCGCATGTTGGTTATATTCCAAACAAAAGAGTTGTTGGAATAAGCAAGTTAGCAAGAATAGTTGATATCTTTGGAAAAAGGCTGCAGACTCAAGAAACAATGACTGCACAAATAGCTGATACTATAGATCGGGTATTAGAACCTAAAGGAGTGGCAGTTGTTATTGATGCTGGTCATCAATGTATGTCTACAAGAGGAATTCACAAAACAGAATCAAGCACCATTACAAGTAGAATGCTAGGAATATTTAGAGAAAAACCTGAAACTAGAGAAGAGTTTATGCACCTAATTCATTCTCCTAAAAAATTCTAATTGATTAAAATATACTGCAAATGAACCCTATTATTGTTCCCGTTGAGGACTTAATACTTGCATCCGGTTCTGAAAGTAGAAAGACAATGCTTAATGAGGCAGGCCTCAAGTTTTCAGTACAACCATCATCTGTTGATGAATCTATCATCAAAGATTCAATGGTTGGAAAACCTTTTAGTGACCAGGTAATTGCCTTAGCTTGCGCAAAAGCAAAAGACATAAGTGAAAAATTTTCAAATTCTGTAGTCATTGGTGGCGATCAAATGTGTGTTCATCATAACCAGCTTTTTAGTAAGCCTGGAACAAGAGAGCAGGCCATAATTAATTTGAGGAAACTCTCTGGAACCTCCCACTATCAATATAGCGGGATATGCTTATTTAAAAATGGTAAGTCTATATGGGAGTATTCTGAATATGCTGAAATGGTGATGCATGATTTGTCTGACTCAGAAATTGAAAACTATGTTGATATCGAAAACCCTATTCATGCTGCAGGGGCATATAAGTTTGAATCCTTAGGCTGTAATTTATTCAAGTCAGTAAAGGGCTCATCCTATACAGTGAGAGGAATGCCATTATTACCCTTATTAAATAAGTTAAGAGAGTTGGATATAATTAGTCTAAATAAATAATATTAACTCAGTGCAAGATATAAAAATTTACAATAGTTTTTCGGGAAACAAAGAAGTTTTTGTTCCTATCAATAAAGAGCATGTAAAAATTTATGTATGTGGGCCGACTGTTTATAACTATGCACATATTGGTAATGCAAGACCTGCGGTTGTATTTGATACTTTTGTAAGGTTTCTTCGATCACAGTTTGCAAAAATCACACATGTTTCAAATATTACTGATATTGATGACAAAATCATAGCTGCTGCTTTAGAGAAAGATTTACCAATATCACAGATAACTGAGAAATATACCGATATCTATAATGCAGATTTGAAAACGCTTGGAGTTTATGCGCCTGACTTTCAACCAAAAGCAACTGAATTTATTCCCCAGATGATTGAATTGATTCAAGTTCTTATAAACAAAGGACATGCCTATGAAAAAGAAGGTCATGTATTGTTTCATGTATTGTCTTTTGAAAACTACGGATGTTTATCTAAAAGAAACAGAGACGAGCAAATAGCTGGAAGTAGAGTGGAAGTGGCACCTTTTAAAAAAGATGCAGCCGATTTTGTGCTTTGGAAACCAAGTTCTGACATTCAACCTGGTTGGGATTCACCGTGGGGCTTTGGAAGGCCTGGTTGGCATATGGAATGTTCAGTCATGTCAGAAAAAACTCTTGGTTTGCCATTTGATATTCATGGAGGAGGAAGAGATCTGGTTTTTCCTCATCATGAAAATGAAATTGCTCAAAGTTGCTGTGCTTCTGGTGTGAAAAATGATCCATCATCGTATGCAAAGTATTGGATGCACAATGGCTTTGTAACAGTAGATGGCGAAAAAATGTCTAAATCACTTAACAACATCACCCTGATAAAAGATCTTACAGATTCATACAAAGGTGAGGTCATCAGATTGACCTTATTATCTTCCCATTACAGGCAAGGCCTTGACTGGAATGAATCAATTATTCATCAATCTGAAAAACTTCTAGATAAGTTATATAAAATTTTATCTGATGAAGACATAAACCCTTCATCTAAAAACTCAAAGTTAGATAAAAATATACTCGAAGCTTTAGCTGATGATCTAAACACCCCAAAAGTTATTTCAATTCTTAATTCACTCGTCAAGGAATACTCTCAAGATTCTGGTATTAATAAGAAAGATATAGCTGAAACCATAAAAGCTTCTGGTAATTTAATTGGAATATTGAATGAAGATCCTGCTGGGTGGTTTGAAAGAGATTCAAAAGATCTTGATATAGAATTAATTGAAAACCTTATGCAGCAAAGGGATCAAGCAAAATCTAACAAGGACTATTCAAAAGCTGATTCTATTAGAGAGGAATTAGTCAGTCTTGGAGTAGAAATTCTAGACTCTCAAGAGGGATCATCCTGGAAACCAGCTAAGTAAAAATATAAAAATCTTAAAACTTTCTAATCAAAGAGACTTGAATAATAAAGCACCCGTGTTAGTTTAGATGATTAACTAAATAAATTTATATGGGAGAAATAAATGAATAAATACCTACTAAGTTTTTTGATAATAAGCATGACGATACCAGCTATAGCAGACGGTCATTCCAATGCAGAGAAAAAAGTCATAGCAAATGTTGAGGCATATTGGGATGCAAGAAACAAAAAAGATTTTAAAACGGTAGTCGCTCTATCATCAAAAGCAGGCATGTTAGGAACAAATTCTGATGGCAGTTTTCATAAACCAAATGGAGTGCAAACTGCAGATGAGTGGGCAGCAACAACACCAGAAAATGCTGGGGTTATTAATATATTTGGATCAGAAGCACATCAATTAACTGATGATGTTGTTTATTCTAGGTATTATGCAGAAGGATTGGTTCCTGATGGTAATGGAGGACTAAGACCTTACAGAACAAGAGTAACTTCTGTTTGGGTTAAAGAAGGATCTAATTGGGTTGTAAGAACAAATCATTTTTCATCTGCTGCATATGGCGGTGTTCACCAAACAGCTGAAGGAGATTTCGAAGATTAATTTTTAATTTCTTTTGAGCAATTTAAAAAGGCTACTCCATGTAGCCTTTTTTACAAGTGGATGAAAAAAAGCTATATTTAAAGCAAATATTATTTGGAGAGCTTTTAATGAACAAAATTATTTATAGTTTTTTATTACTTACTGCTATTAGTATTTCAGCAGGGCATCATGAGGCTGGAAATTCAAAGGATTGGGAAATCAAGGCTTATACATCTGCAGCCCCAGCATTTATAGGTGATTACGCGACTGTTATTGGAGCTTCTGGTAAAGTTATCAGAAAGGGAAGTAACGGTTGGAGATGCGAGCCCTTTATGCCAATGCCTGAGGGTGGCTTTAAAACACCACATGAGGCAGCTCCTGCATGCTCAGACGCTAATGCGGTTGCCTGGGCTAATGCATATAAGTCTCAACAAAAACCTGAACTAGAAGCAGATGGATGGATTTGGATGCTTCATGGCGATCTTGGAGTGGATAACTTCAAACCATATACGGATGGTCAAAAAAATATGGGTCATAAACACTTTATAGAATCAGGCGCACATTTAATGTTGATGCCTAAAGATCCATCTTCAATGAATGGCCAATCAACTGATTACACTAATGGAGGCCCATATGTAATGTTTAAGGGAACTCCGTATGTGCATATGATGATTCCTGTTGATGGTTACTATGATTATCAGCCAGAAGCTGCTCCAAAGTAGTTTTTAAAAATTAACTATTAATAAGCCAGCGAAAGCTGGCTTTTTTAATAAAATATTTGGTGCCCTCTGCAGGAATCGAACCTGCAACTAATCCTTAGGAGGGATTTGTTATATCCATTTAACTAAGAAGGCTTAAATTAGATCTAAATTCAATTATATATAAGAAGAAACACTAATACAGATCACTATTTAGCTATTTGCCTATATAATGATTCACATGAATATTACACTTCCAGATGGAAGCATAAAGGAATTACCTAAGGGTTCTACTGGGCTTGACCTTGCAAAAAGTATTGGCCCAGGCCTTGCAAAAGCTGCACTTGCTGTTGTGGTTAATGGCGATCAAAAAGACTTATCTGATTCTATTAATGAAGATGCAGAAGTTTCAATAATCACAATTAATTCCGATGAAGGCCTTGAAATTATGAGGCACACATTAACAGCACAAGTTCTTGCCCGCGCTGTTCAAAGCTTATATCCAGGAACAAAACTAGCCATAGGGCCAACAATTAAAGATGGCTTTTATTATGATTTTGAGTCACCAAAAGTTATTTCAAATGATGATCTTGTAAATATAGAAAAAGAGATGAATAAGATTATTGCTTCAGCTTCTAACATTACAAAAAAATTTCATTCTAAGAAAGAAGCAGTAAGTATTTTTAAAGATAAGGGCGAACCTTACAAAGAAATAATCATTAATGAAGCTGATCAAGATAACAATTTCCAACTTTATTACCAAGATAATGATGAATTTGTAGATTTATGTAGGGGACCGCATTTACCAAATTTAAAACATATAGGAGCTTTTAAGTTAACTAAAGTTGCAGGTGCTTATTGGAAGGGCAGCGCTGAAAATAAAATGCTAACAAGAATTTATGGAACTGCTTGGAAAAATGAAAAAGATCTAAAATCGTATTTACTAGCCATAGAAGAAGCAGAGAAAAGAGATCATAGAAAATTAGGCAAGGAGATGTCATTATTTCATTTCCAAGAAGAAGCTCCCGGAATGGTATTTTGGCATCCAAATGGCTGGTCAATATATAAAAACCTTGAGACTTTTGTGAGAGGTCGTTTAGAGAAATTTGGCTATCAAGAAATAAAAACACCACAAGTTGTTGATAGAAAATTATGGGAAGCATCTGGCCATTGGGATAAGTACAGGGAAAATATGTTCATCACTGAGATAGATGAAGAACATGCTAATGATAAGAGAACAAATGCTCTTAAGCCCATGAACTGTCCATGCCATGTTCAGGTATATAATCATGGTTTGAAATCATACAAAGATTTGCCTATAAGGTTTGCTGAGTTTGGTTCCTGTCATAGGTATGAAGCATCTGGAACACTTCATGGGTTGATGCGTGTAAGAGGTTTTACTCAGGATGACGGACATATCTTTTGTACAGAAGATCAGATTGAAGAGGAGACAAAGCTTTTTATTGAGCTCTTATCTGGAATATATAAAGATCTTGGGTTTGATAATTTTGATATTAAGCTATCTACAAGGCCTGATACAAGAGTCGGTAGTGATGAGGTTTGGGATAAAGCTGAAGCAGCACTTGAAAATGCTATAACAAAGTTAGACTTGCCTTTTGAAGTGGTTCCAGGAGAGGGCGCATTTTATGGTCCCAAATTAGACTTTGTTTTAACTGATGCTATTGGAAGGGAGTGGCAGTGTGGAACTTTCCAAGCTGATTTTAATCTTCCTGATAGACTAGACGCTGAATATGTTGGAGAGGATGGGGCGAAGCACAAACCGGTTATGATTCATAGAGCTGTCCTTGGTTCCTTTGAAAGGTTTATAGGAATCCTCATTGAAAATTATTCTGGAAAACTGCCTTTGTGGCTAGCACCAAATCAAGTAGCAATTGCGACTATTATTAGTGATGCTGATGATTATGCGGTTGAGATTTCAGATAATCTCAAGGAAATTGGA
>CBFHRY010000048.1:4480-7178 GCA_965658385.1 Gammaproteobacteria bacterium | reverse complement strand
ACTTAAACTTGCATCCGTGATAGAGCTGCTTCATACAGCAACTTTGGTTCATGATGATGTGGTTGACTCGTCTCAAACCAGGAGAGGTGCAGCGTCTGTTAATAACATATGGACCAATTCGCATAGTGTTCTTATAGGTGATTACATTTATTCAAAAGCATTTATGTTAATGGTTGAATTAAATGATATGAGAATCCTAAAAGAACTTTCTAATGCAACGAATGAAATCTCAAAAGGAGAGCTAATCCAGTTAGATGCAATAAATAATATTAATATATCTTTAGATGATCTCTTGAAGATAAGTTACTTTAAGACAGGAAGGCTATTCGAAGCAGCAGCGAGGTCAGGTGCCATCTTGGCTAATGGAGAAACTTCATATATAAGACATTCAACCAATTTTTCAAAAAATTTAGGAATATTATTTCAAATAAAGGATGATTTGCTCGATTATGAGATTGAAAGCTCGTCAGGCAAACCTAATTTTCAAGACATAAAAGAAAAAAAGATTACTTACCCATTTTACTTTGCTTATAAGAATGCAAATCAAGCTCAAGCAAAACTTCTTAAGGGTTTTTTGAAAAAAGATGTAATAGATAACAATAAGCTTTATTCTTTAATTTCAGATCTTGGTGGTATTAAGTCTACACATGAGCTTGCAATGAATTATTTTGAATTAGCAGAAAAATCAGCACATGGAATTAAAATTAAAACCGTAAGAGATGAGATGTTAAACTTGTTAAATAATTCTATTAACAGAGATAAGTAATGTTTGTTCCTCAAAACCAATACTCAAAACAAGATTTAATTGATTGTGGCAATGGCAAATTATTTAATGAAGGAGATGGAAGGCTTCCTTCAGATAATATGCTTATGTTTGATTCAATTAAATTGATCAATGATGACCAAGGGGAGTTTAATAAAGGCAAAATAATTGCTGAATTAAATATAAACCCTGAATTATGGTTTTTTGATTGTCATTTCAAGGAAGATCCTGTTATGCCTGGTTGTCTTGGATTAGATGCTATGTGGCAGCTACTGGGCTTTTTTCTTTTATGGTCTGGATTGTCTGGAGTTGGTAGAGCCTTAGGCGCAGAAAAAGTTAAGTTTTTTGGCCAAGTCTTACCAACTGCTAAAATAGTAAGATATGAGTTAGATATAAAAAGGATTATTAACAGAGGTGCAGTTCTTGGCCTGGCTCATGGAAAAATGTATGTTGATGATAGAGAGGTTTATTCTGCTGAAAATCTTAAAGTGGGATTATTTAAAGATACAAGTAATTTTTAATTATGAAAAAAGTTGTAGTAACAGGAATTGGAATAAAATCATGTATAGGCCATTCATATAAAGAGGTCCTGCATAGCTTGCAAAATGGGAAGTCTGGTATAGTAAAGAACCAGACATATGCAGATATGAACTTTAGGAGCCAGATATCTGGAAGTATTGATATTGATCTTAAAGAAGTTATTGATAGGAAACTTTTAAGATTTATGGGCGAAGCCCCAGCATATGCTTATCTTGCAGCACTAGATGCTATTGATATGTCAGGTCTTAGCGATGAGATGTTATCAAATCCAAGAGTTGGGATTGTTGCAGGCTCTGGTGGTGCGTCAACAAAAGCTCAAGTTGTCACAGCAGATATAACAAGAGATAAAGGCCCAAAAAGGATTGGCCCATATGCAGTAACAAAAACTATGGGAAGTACAGTAGCAGCTATATTGGGAACAGCCTTAAAACTTCAAGGAGTGAACTATTCAATTTCGTCTGCTTGCTCAACAAGCGCTCACTGCATTGGTCATGGAGCAGACTTAATAAAATCTGGTCAACAAGAAATTGTCCTTGTTGGGGGTGGAGAAGATGAACACTGGAGTTCTTCATGTATGTTTGATGCAATGGGTGCCCTTTCATCAAACTTCAATGATAATCCCTCTGTTGCATCCAGAGCTTTTGATGTTGATAGGGATGGATTTGTTATATCAGGAGGTGCGGGTATCCTTATTTTAGAAGATGAAGATCATGCAAAAAATAGAGGTGCTAATATAATTGCAGAATTATCTGGATATTTTGCTAACTCAGATGGATACGATATGGTTGCTCCGTCTGGAGAGGGAGCAGAAAGATGCATGAGAGGTGCTCTGAAAGCATCAAAAAAATCTATCGATTATATCAATGCGCATGGCACTAGCACGCCTGTAGGGGACTTAGCTGAACTCAATGCGATAAAAAAAGTCTTTCAAAATAATATTCCAACTATCAGTTCTACAAAATCTATGACTGGTCATTCTTTAGGTGCCACAGGAGTCCAAGAGGCAATTTATTCAATAATGATGATTAATGAAAACTTTATAGCTCCATCAATTAATATAGATAAATTAGTTGTTGAGGCTGATGGCTTGGATATTAATCAAGAAACTAGAGAGCAAAAAATTTCGTGCGCAATGAGTAACTCGTTCGGGTTTGGCGGAACAAATGCCACTTTAATTTTTTCAGAATATTAAACTAAAAATAAGTTTTTAAAGTATCCTCGTTATAAGGCTTGATATCATCTAATCTACCCTCTTCCATTTTCAGAGCCCATTCATGATCTGCTAGCAATGCTCGACCGACTGCTACCAAATCGTACTTACCTTCATTTATATCATCAATGACTTTTTGAATATTTGATGGTTTAGCTGGTGCAGTCATATCTATGAAATCTGAA
>CBFHRY010000048.1:0-4383 GCA_965658385.1 Gammaproteobacteria bacterium | reverse complement strand
CGCCACAATGCCATAATTGTCCTACAACCGCTCCGCCTGCATTTTTTATTCCACTAACTACCTCTTTCCAACCAGCAATCGCTTTCTCACTATCCAACCTTGGTACATTCGGGTATGCACTTGAAGCAGGATGGCTAATTTCTATCCCCTCAGTAATAATCAAACCAACGTTAGCTTTGGCTCTTCTTTGATAATAATCAATAACATCTTTTGTTGGTACACCCCCAGGTGACATGCTTCGAGTCATGGGCGCCATTACAATTCTATTTCTTAGGGTTGTATTTTTTAACTTATATTTATCAAATAACATTTAATCCTCTTCTCTAAATTGTGATTCGTCCCATGGAAAAACATTTGGAAGATCTTTAGAAACTAGATTTTTAAAGCTAGGATTTCTCTTCTCTAAAAACGAAATTACTCCTTCAGCAGCATCTTCAGATAAACCTCTTGCTTCAATGACTTTTGAATCTATTTTATGAGCATCTTCAGGAGTTGGCCTCGATGACAGTGACCACATCATTTGTCTAGTTAACGCAATTGATACTGGCGACGAGGTATTGATAAATTTTGTTGCTACTTTAATAGCATCTTTTATTAAATCCTTTGAAGAGGAAATATAGGAAACAAGCCTACTTGTAAATGCTTCATCTGAACCAATCATTTCTCCAGAATATGACCATTCTAAGGCTTTAGATATGCCAACTATTTTAGGCAAAAACCAGCTGGAGCATGCATCAGGTGCAATCCCTCTTTTAGCGAATGGAAATGAGAAAGCGGCATTGTTAGATGCTATACGAATATCGGCTGCTAATTGGAGAGTTGCCCCAACACCTACAGCCGGTCCATTACATGCTGCAATGATAGGCTTTAGGCTTCTGTACATCCTAAGAGTTAAAATTCCTCCAGAATCTCTATTAAAATTCTCATCATACGTATCTGTATTATCAAATTCTTTTTTAAAGGTATTTTCGCCAGAAGATAGATCAGCCCCTGCACAAAATGCCCTTCCTGATCCTGTTATTATGATAGCTTTTATAGAATCGCTTTGGTCACAATGATCGAATGCCTTTAATAGATCAAAAAGCATTGATTGATTAAAAGCATTAAGTTTTTTTGGCCTATTTAAGGTTATTAATGCTATGGAATCTTTCTCTTCAAAGAGAATAGTGTCAAACTTCAACTAGGTTAAATCCTAAAAAGGAATATCGTCATCTGTTAGGCCTGATCCAGAATCATCTTCAGATGGAAATGGCGATTCAGTTTGATTGTTGTTAGACATAGCTGCCTCGTTTTGCGCTCTTGACCCAAGCATTGTTAATTCATTACCAACGATTTCAGTTGTCCATCTATCAGCTCCATTCTTATCCTGCCATTTTCTGGTTTGGAGCTTTCCTTCTACGTAAACACTCGAACCTTTATCAAGATACTTTTCAACAATTTCTGCTAGCTTTCCAAAAAATACGACTCTATGCCATTCCGTTTTATCTCTCATCTCACCACTCTCTTTATCCTTCCAGGATTCAGTCGTAGCTATTGAAAGATTAGCAACTGCGGATTGAGTCGCCGTATATCTCATTTCTGGTTTTTGACCCAAATTTCCAACTAAAATAACTTTATTTACGCCTCTACTCATAATTACCTCTTATAATGATCTATGAAGTTTAACTCAAAATAATTTTTTCATCACGGATTATTTCTTTCTTATGGACAATATTTATATCAAAGGTGCTCGAACACATAACTTGAAAAATATAAGCCTTGAGATACCTAGAAATAAAATAATAGTTATTACAGGACTTTCTGGATCAGGAAAGTCTTCACTTGCTTTTGACACTCTATATGCCGAAGGTCAAAGAAGATATGTTGAGTCCTTATCAACATATGCAAGACAGTTTCTATCAATGATGGAAAAACCAGATGTTGATCAAATTGAAGGCCTATCACCAGCCATATCAATTGAACAAAAGGCAACATCTCATAATCCAAGATCAACAGTTGGAACTGTTACTGAAATTTATGATTATCTAAGACTATTATATGCTCGAATAGGTATTCCTACTTGCCCTGACCACAATGAAGAGCTAGCAGCAAAGACTGTTACGGAAATATGTAACGATATATTTGAGATGAAAGAAGGTTCAAAGTTGATGGTATTAGCTCCAGTAATTAGAGGTAAGAAAGGAGAGCATCATGCTGTATATGAAGATTTAAGAAAAGCTGGGTACGTAAGAGTAAAAGTCGATGGTGAAATTTATCCAATTGAAGAATTTCCTGAATTAGAAAAAAATAAGAAGCATGATATTTCCGCAGTTATTGATAGAATAATTTTAAAAAAAACTGATGAAACTAGATCAAGACTTTCAGAATCAATTGAGACTTCACTCTTGTTATCTGATGGTCTTGTGGAAGTTGAAGAAATAAATTCAAACAAAGAAGTAAAATTATTTTCATCAAACTTTTCGTGTTCGCAGTGCGGTTATAGCATCCCTGAGTTGGAACCAAGAATGTTTTCATTTAATAATCCATTTGGGGCATGTGAAAAATGTGATGGTCTTGGCGTGATCCAATACTTTAATGAGAAGAGATTGATTCAGGATGAAGAAGTATCTATAAGTAATGGTGCTATAAAAGGATGGACAAGACGAAATAGATTTTATTTTTATCAACTAAAATGCTTAGCTGCTCATTATAACTTTAGCCTAACCACTCAATGGAAAGATTATCCTGATGATATAAAAGAAATCATTTTATGGGGTTCAAAAGATAAAGTTGACTTCTCTCATAGGTTTAGAAGCGGAAGTAGAATTGTCAGAAAGCACAAGTTTGAAGGTATTATTCCTAGCACTGAAAGAAGATTTAAAGAAACTGACTCTGAATACATAAGAGAGGAACTATCAAAGCTTATGTCTAAGAGCGCATGTAATGTTTGCAATGGCTCAAGATTAAATAAAATAGCTAGAAATGTTTTTATAAATGATACTGCTATAGGCTCAATCACCTCTCTTAGAATTAATGATGCATTGGCATTCATTGAAAATATGAAATTAGATGGATCTGAACTCAAAATCGCTGAGAAAATATTAAAAGAGATAACTGACAGGCTTACTTTTTTGGAGGATGTTGGTCTCAGCTATCTAACACTAGAGAGAAGTGCAGAGAGTCTCTCTGGTGGCGAAGCACAAAGAATAAGACTGGCTTCACAAATTGGATCTGGTCTGGTTGGCGTTACTTACGTTCTTGATGAACCATCGATTGGATTACACCAAAGAGATAATGAAAAATTGATAAAAACTCTCAATAACCTAAAAAATTTAGGCAATACAGTCATTGTTGTAGAGCATGATGAAGAAGCCATTAGATGCGCTGACCATATTATAGATATTGGACCAGGTGCTGGTAAACATGGGGGGGAAATCTGCGCAGAGGGAACTTTAGAAGAAATTCTAAATAATAAAAATTCTATAACTGCAAAGTATCTTTCTGGTGAAAAACAAATTTCAATTCCAAGCATTCGAAAGAAACCATCTGATAAGTTTATTCACATTATTGAATCTCAAGAAAATAATCTAAAAAATGTTTCAGCTCAAATACCTGTTGGACTCTTTACTTGTATTACCGGAGTTTCTGGCTCGGGCAAATCATCATTAATAAATCAGACTCTCCTCCCATTAAGTTCATTTATTTTAAACAAATCAAAACTAACAAAAGAAGTTAAATGTCAAAAGATTGATGGATTGGAGAATTTAGACAAGGTAATAAATATTGATCAGTCTCCTATTGGGAGAACCCCTAGATCTAATCCGGCAACATACACAGGACTATTTTCTCATATAAGAGATCTTCTATCACAAACCGTTGAAGCTAGGTCAAGAGGTTATAAACCTGGTAGGTTTAGTTTTAATGTAAAAGGTGGCAGATGCGAAGCTTGCCAAGGGGATGGCATGACTAAAGTAGAAATGCATTTTCTAGCTGATGTTTATGTTATGTGTGATATTTGTAATGGGCAAAGATACAATGAGCAAACCTTAGAAGTTAAGTTCAAAGATAAGAATATAAGTAATATTTTGAATATGACAGTAGAAGAAGCCTTGGCTTTTTTTGATGCTCATCCTGCTATTAAAAATAAACTTGTTACTTTGAATGATGTTGGTTTGGGCTACATTACGCTTGGTCAGTCAGCTATAACCCTTTCAGGAGGAGAAGCACAAAGAATAAAACTTGCTAAAGAACTTTCTAAAAGAAGCACAGGTAAGACCCTCTTTATACTTGATGAGCCTACAACAGGTCTTCATTTTGCAGATATAGAGTTGTTAATGAATGTATTGAAGAGATTAAAAGATCAAGGAAATACCATTGTTGTAATTGAGCATAATCTAGATGTCA
>CBFHRY010000047.1:5316-7231 GCA_965658385.1 Gammaproteobacteria bacterium | reverse complement strand
CACCACAGTCAATTATTCCTATCTTCATATCTGACCTTTGGTAGAATTATCAAGTCTATTATTTTTCTTTAAGGCAGTTCGCAACGATCTTGCAAAACATTTAAAGGTTGATTCAACTATATGATGACTGTTATTACCAATTACATTTATATGGCAATTAAATCCAAGAGTATTTACGAAGGATACAAAAAAATGCGGGAACATTTCTGTAGAAAAATCTCCTACATATTCTGTGAGTTTGGGTATCTCAATATTAAGATTTATTCGTGATGCCATATCAATTGCAACTTCAGCTTTACACTCATCCATAACAATGACCTCTGATGATGCATATCTATCTATATTATCTCTGCTACCTAAGGCTTCTTTGAAACAATCAGCTAAATTAATGGCAACATCCTCAATAGTATGATGTTGATCAACATCAATATCACCAAGTGCTTCTATAACAAAATCAAACTCTCCATGTTTTGCAAATTGTTCGAGCATATGGTCATAAAATTTAATTCCAGTATTAATAGAATAATTGCCGGTTCCATCGATGTTTACACTTGTATAAATCTTTGTTTCATTTGTTTTTCTAAATTTAAAAGCAGTTCTTAAGTTCTGTTCCTTAGTTAAAAATTTTTCTCTAATTTCTACTGCTTTCATATGCCCATCAAGATTTTCTTCTAATGCAAGATTTTTAACATCATTTGAAAGATTTATAAAACCTTCAATAGATGCTTTTTGGAATGTTATGGTTTTTGTAAAATCTTTAACTGATAATCCCGAGTAAGTTTTAGCATAGCCATTTGTTGGCAAGGTGTGGTTAGAGCCAGACGCATAATCACCAAATGATTCAGGACAAAAAGGACCTAAAAATATCGATCCCGCATTATTAATTTTATTAGATAATCCAATTAAATCTTCATCAATAATTATTAAATGTTCAGGCGCATATTTATTAGTAAAACCTACCAAATCATCACTAGAATCAAATTTGATCAAATAAAGGTTTAATAGACTGCTTTCAATAATATCTTTTCTTTTAAGATTATTTATTTGGCTAGTTACTGAATCCCTAACCTTAATAATTAAATTTTTATTGGTTGAAAGAAGGACGGCTCTTGAATCGCTTCCATGCTCAAGCTGTGACAATAAGTCTGCTGCAATTAATTCAAACTTATCTTCATCTTCACCAATTACAAAGACCTCACTAGGACCAGCGGGCATATCAATTGCAACTATACTTGATACAATTTTTTTAGCCTCAGTAACAAATTTATTACCTGGACCAAAAATTTTGTCTACTTTAGGTATTGATTCGGTACCATATGCTAAAGAAAAAATTGCCTGTGCTCCTCCAATCTTATATATATTTTTTACATTTAAGATTGATCCTATCCACAATATTGCTGGATGAATTTCTCCATTACTATCTGGAGGAGTGCATATGTATATATTTTTACATCCTGCAACAATTGCTGGAATTATTTGCATTAACATAGAGCTAAACAAAGGAGCAGAACCTCCAGGTACATACAAACCAACTGAATCTATTGGTCTAGTTTCAGCCCATAAACTAATTCCTTTCGTTGTGTCAGCTGGCATTAAATTTAATGATTTAAATTGCCTTAGTGCAAAAGATTCAATGTTTGATTTAGCAACTAATATTGATGATTTGAGTTCATCTGAAATTTTGTTTTCTGCATTAATAAATTCATTCTCAGAGACTTTTAGATTTTTTGATTGATATTCATCAATTGATTTTTGAATTTTCTTTATGCCAAGATCACCCTCGTATTTAATAATATTCTCAAATGCTAAAATTTTAGCAACCTGATCTTCAGGTAAATCATTATTACTCGAAGGCAATATAAATTGATTTGTATAATCAACTATATTCATTAGTTTAATACTTTTTCTATTGGCA
>CBFHRY010000047.1:0-5218 GCA_965658385.1 Gammaproteobacteria bacterium | reverse complement strand
GTCATTATTACTCGAAGGCAATATAAATTGATTTGTATAATCAACTATATTCATTAGTTTAATACTTTTTCTATTGGCATAACTAAAATTGAAGATGCTCCATTAATCTTCAATTCTTCCATGGTTTCCCAGAATACAGGCTCCTGACATAACGCATGAATAGCAACTTTGTTTTCATCTTCTAATGGAATTATCGTTGGAGATTCTGAACCAGGCAGCAACGAACAAATATTTTTTACATTATTAACATCAGCATTCAACATCACATACTTACTTTCACGAGCGTTTATAACACCTCTTATTCTATTGATAAGTTTGTTAGCAAGATCTATTTTTTTAGAATCTAAATCACTGTTTTGAATTAATACAGCCTCAGATTCAAGTATGGTCACAACTTCCTTTAAATTATTCGCTTCTAATGTAGCACCTGATGAAACTAAATCGCATATACAATCAGAAATACCAATATGTGGTGTTAATTCAACTGATCCGTGTATGTCAACAATTGATGCATTTATAGAATTTTCTTTAAAATAATTATTAACTATATAAGGGTAAGATGTAGCTACTTTTTTATTATTTAGATCTATATAGTCATCATTTTCAGGTATGGCAAATGATAATCTGCATTTTGAAAAACCTAATTTAAGTATTTTTTTTATATTTTGGAGGTTTTTAGAAATAGTTTTTTCTAAAAGTTCATTCTCTCCAATAATTGCAAGGTCAGCATCACCATTATTTACTAAAGAGGGTATATCATCATCTCTAACAAATAGAATATCTATTGGAAATGAATTAGATCTAATTAATAATTTGCCATCTCTTGATCTAAATTTAACACCAGACTTTTTTAAAATTTTTTGGCTTTCATCTGATAATCTGCCATTTTTTTGCATTGCAATTGTTAATCTATTAATCATTTTTTAATTTTTTAAGTATTCTTGTATAACCCTGATTGGGTTCATTGGTTAAAAATCTAGCAACCCTTGTAACAGTGGTTGTACTTGTTTTATGTTTATTTGCAATCTCTCTATAAGAAAGTTTCTCATCAAATAAAGTTTGTGCAACAATCCAACGTTCATTGAGTGCTTTTAGTTCAGCTGGCGTACATAGATCATTAAGAAATTCTTCTACCTGTTTTTTATTAGTCAACATTAGCAGTGCTTTTGATAGTTCAGTATATTTCATAGTGTTGCAGTGTATTACTATGCTAAAACAATGTAAAGGTTTATTATTAAGTTATTTAGATTTTTGAAGGAGGCTTACAATCTCTAGATGATTGGTATTTACAAATTGATCAAAAAATTCAATTTTGGAAATTTTATAGTCAATTAATTTAGAAAGATCTCTTGCATAAGTCTCTGGATTACAAGAAATATATATAACATTTTCAAAACGATTTACCAAAGATATAACATCATCCGTTAACCCTGATCTTGGTGGATCTAACAATAAGTGTGAAAAATTATAATTAACTAACTTTTCACCTTTAAGTCTATTAAATAATCTACCTGTCATAGCTTCAGAAACTTCGTCACATGATAATCTAGAATATTTAATATTAGAGATATTATTTTTTGAGATCGCCATATCTAAACACATCATTGATTTTCGATTATTTTCTGTTGCAAAAACTTTATTAAATATTCTTGATAAGGGAATTGAAAATGTACCGCATCCACAGTAGAGCTCAAGTAAATCTTTAGGATCTTTTATAAATGATTCAACTAAATTTACCATCCTAGGAACCATATATTTATTTGGTTGAAAAAAAGTTTGGTCAGTTTGATACAGATAAAAAGGATTTTTAGAATCAATTAATTCTTCTAAAATTTCATTTGAAGTGCACAGTAGCTTTTTTTTACTTCTTAAAACAATTTCAATATTTAGATCTTTTGCGATCCTTGATGATTCTTTAAGTAACTCTGCATTAACTTCTTTGTGATATATGAGGCTAACAATAACTTTATTGAAATTATTCGCTCTAAAGTTAACTTGAAATAATTTTTTGTGTAAAAAATATGAATTATTAATTTTGATAGAAAGCTTTGGCATCAATTCTGAAATTACTGGGTGAGCTAATTCTAATTTTGATATATATATTTTTTGTCCATTGCTGACCATTGTGTATGAACCATTTCTGTATCCAAATTCACACCTAGATCTAAATCCAGATGCTGGACTAATATTTGTTTTTACCGGATTAGGATAAAATGTTTTGATTAGATTGTAAGAGTTTTCTAGCTTATTCATGATTGCGTAAAGAACCTTGTGATGGCAATAATTAAAATAATAAACACACTATTTAATAATATAAATAAAAGCACGAGTTTCTTGATAGTGAAATTATTTAAATCTTTATTAAGCTCGTTACTATTTCTTACACCAAGAAGGCCATATATAATTCTTTTTAACCACATATACTTATTTTATGACAAATTTAATTAACATTACGAAAAGCGGTGAAGAATATCTAGCCAAGTTAATCAAAGATAAAAATGAAGATAATTTATCTATAAGAATTTTTATTTCTGATCCGGGAACACCTAAAGCTGAAACTTGTTTAGCTTATTGCAAAGAGGAAGAAGTAGTTCCTGATGATATGATAATGAATTTAGAATTAATTACTGTATACGTTGATAAAAGAAGCATTCCTTTTTTAGAGGATGCTGAAGTTAATTTTGATACTGATAATTTTGGTGGTCAGTTAACTATCAAAGCACCAAATGCCCGTCTTCCAAATATTTCTCCGGATAGTCCCGTTGAAGATCGAATCAATTATGTTATTTATAATGAAATTAACCCAATGCTTGAATCTCATGGTGGTGATGTTTCCTTATCTGAATTTACAGAGGATGGTGTTGCTGTCCTTCAATTTGGAGGAGGGTGCCAGGGTTGTGGGATGGTTGATGTTACATTAAAAGAAGGTATTGAAAAAACCCTAATTGAACAAATACCTGAATTGACTGCTGTAAAGGATATAACCGATCATTCTATGGATGAGAATGCATTTATTAAGTCTTAATTTATTTTACTAATTGAAATTAGCACACCAAACATTGGGTGATCAAAGTAATGAATTTCTTCATTAAATAATCTTCTATCTTCATCAATAAAATAGATTAAGTCCTCAGATTTATTTTGTGAAATAGTTCCTGAATTTTGTTTTCTATTAGGCGGTGATGTAATTTCAACAAATTCATTATTTTTATTTAAAGATAAATTTATATCTAAATCTATATCATTCTTATTAGATTTAGAGAAGGTTTTTGCATCTAGCTCTTCAATATACTTATCCGTATTTAAATCTAGATTATTATTTTTTTTATCAAGAAAACCTAAATATGATTTCAGGTCAGCATGCAAATATCTATTTCTGTAAAGATTGAGATAAAAACCATAATCTCCATTATTGAATGTCAGGTATTTAGATTCATCTTTATAAGGAATATTTTGCTGCCAACTCATTGAATCTAGAAATATAAAGTCACCTGAAGCCTCAAGTTTTAATTTAAATTTTTTTAGTTTTTCTAAATTATCTGATTTTCTAAACCATTTTCGAGGGTTGGTTGTTATTCTTGGTGATTGTGTTTCTGTTGGTTTTTTCTTATTTATTGAGATATTTGAGAGTAATTGTTGGAAGTAATTATTAGTTTGTTTTATATCAAAAGAACCTTTATTCATATATAGATCAACATCTCTAAAGCCGATGTGTTCACCTTCTGGTTTTATGAATTGATCTGTAAAAACTTCAGATTCATTATTATTGTTATGTTTAAAAATTAATAATTCTATTTGGTAGCTATCTAAGGTCTCATCCGCATGAATATTCATGATTAATATCGAAGTTATAATTAATTTGATATTAAATAATTTCATTTAAAAATTTTATAATCTTCTCTCTTCTCAAGGAACTATCAACTTCATTTAATTTTATATTAAATTTATTTTGATTATCAAAATAGTATTTATCATGATCCTTTTTTGAAATATCAAGCAATTTCATTAATAGCTCATCCGTGATAAATTTTGTTAGTTTAAGTGATGTACATTCCGATGTTGATGTAAGCTTTGAGATCTTTAATCTACCAATTAGATTATTAATCGTAGCATTTAAAAGAAGGTTATTTACTTCAACAGGAATTTTCCCGCATGTATCTTGTAAATGTGATTTTATTTTATAGATATCTTCACCTGAATTGGCTTCATAAACTAATTTATAAATCTTCAATCTTTCTACTGTTGATGGCATATATGAGTCACTTATAAAAGCCGAGTCATAAAAGTTTACATCTGTTTTTATTAACTCTGTTTTTGTTTTATCTTTATTTAACTTTATTGCTGACTTTAGCATTGAAAGATATAGAGATAAGCCGATTGCTGAAATATGGCCACTTTGTTTATCTCCAAGTATTTCTCCAGATCCTCTTAATTCCATATCCTCTTGAGCTATAAAATATCCTGAACCTAATTTAGAATTTCTAATTATTGAGTCTAGTCTATCTGATGCTATTTTTGGTATATCATTGTGAGGAATTAAAAAATAACAATAACCTTGCTTGTTTGATCTTCCAATCCTCCCTCTTATCTGATGAAGTTGTGCTAAACCCAATTTATGGGAATCCTCTATAATCATAGTATTGGCATTAGGAATATCTAAACCCATTTCTACAATTGTTGTACAGATAAGAACATCTAATTGACCTGAGCTAAATGCTTGCATAACCTCTGATATTTCTCTTTTATTCAATCTTCCATGAGCAATACCGACTTTCAAATTCGGAAGTATCTTTAATATTCTAGATTTTAATGTATCCATTCTTTCAATATTATTTTGTAGAACAAAACATTGGCCGCCTCTTTGTATTTCTCGAGATAGTGATTCTTTTAATATAGTGTCATCAGAAATTTTTAAAAATGATTTAATTGATAGTCTATTTAATGGAGGAGTATTAAGGAAAGAAAAATCTTTTAATCCTGAGAAAACAAAATTCATTGTTCTCGGAATAGGTGTGGCTGATAAATATAATATATGAATATTATCTTGTTTATATTTAATTAAATCTTTTTGCTTTATTCCAAATCTATGTTCTTCATCAACAATGAGCAAACCAGTATTTGAGTAATTTATATTCTGATTAAATATTGCATGTGTTGAAATTAAAATATCAATATTAGCTGAATTATAGGAAGCAATTATTTTTTCTTTGTTTTTAAG
>CBFHRY010000046.1:3476-7459 GCA_965658385.1 Gammaproteobacteria bacterium | reverse complement strand
ATTATCATGGTAATAAACAGCTTTTAATTTAAGAAAATCTGTTACTGTTGATAATTCATTGGCGCTTCTATAAATATCTGCTCCAATATATACCTCATTGCCATATGCATTATCTATGTAAAGGTTTGGTACGTTTTGACCAGCTGGTGAATTTTGACCAGTACTTGTTTCTTTGCTTGAATAGTTAACTTCTGTTGAAAGGTTATCTGTCCAATTAGATATTAAAAGAACACTATTTGTTTCTGTTTCTTCAGTTTTTAAATACGAATCAAAACCACTATCAGCTCTAAGTCTGTCACCATCAACTAATTTATAGTCATATTGTAATCTGTGATTTTCATCAACAATATAATCCAGTCTAAGAGATACATTTTCTTGTGTTGATTCTGTTGTGTCAGCATAAGAAAGTGGATCAAATCCATAAAGATCAATTGTTGTTTGTCTGATTTGAGCAACTTGATCAACTGTAATTGATTGTTCTATTTGAGCATTAGATCCAGCAGGTCCAAATAATACTGGGTTAGTTACAACATTCTCTTCATATGATGTAAAGAAGAAAGCCTTATCTTTAAGTATTGGTCCGCCAAATGTAAAACTTGTAGCTGTATCTTCTTTATCAAAGGTATAGTCTCTTCCATCAATTTTATCACCATAAAATTGGTCACCTCTATCGTAGTAAGCAACACTTCCTGAGAAGTCATTTGAACCACCTTTAGTAATAAATTCAATCACGCCACCTCTGAAGTTTGAGTATTCAACAGATGCAGGTGCAACCTTTATACTCATTTGCTCAATTGCATCTAAGTTAAGTGGACTTCTTTGTGAAGGATATCCATTACCATTTAAACCAAAGTCGTCATTGAAAGATACACCATCAACTTTAATGTCATTTGATCTTGGGTGGGCTCCACCGATACTTATTGCTGAATTATCATCCTCAGCGTCATCAAGGGATACTAGAGGATTTAATCTCATTAAGTCTTTGATATCTCTTGTTATGGATGGTGTGTTTTGAATTGTTTCAGCATCAATAGTTGTTGTATAACCAGATGCAGCTATTTGTTCAATTTTTTGACCCACAACCACCACATCATCAACATCACCAACAGAAGTTAGTGCGAATGAAACTCTTCCAGTCTCACCAACCTGTAAGTATGTTTCAGCCGTATCTGATAATAGACCACTAGCTGATACTTTGACTTTATATGGGCCACCAGGTCTTAAACCAGCAGCTCTATATCTACCATTATCTGCTGTAACTCTTGTTACAGTATTATTTGTAGGTACGTGTGTAATCTCAACAGTTGCACCACCAACAGCATCGCCACCAGAAGAAACAACACCTGAAATATCAGACGTTAATTCTTGGGAAAATGCTAATGGAGAAATGAAAAGAGAGAAAAGAAAAATTCTAATCGATTTGCTCATAATGATAATATCCTCTTAAAAATATTAATAAAAATTTTACTGATCAAATAATAACAGAAAAAAGATGAAAACTTGTTACAAAAAGGTAACTTTTATATAGAAATTTCAGCCTTGCCCATAAATTCCTGCAAGACTTCTGGAATATGGATTGAATTGGTGTCTTGACTGTAATTATTTTCGATAATTGCTATTAAAGTTCTACCAACTGCTAGAGCAGATCCATTAATTGTATTTGCTAAAACCTTACCCTCTTCTGTCTTGATTTTGATATTAGACCTTCTTGCCTGAAAATCGCTAAAATTAGAGCAAGAAGATATTTCTCTATACTTGTTTTGACTTGGCATCCACACTTCAATATCAAAGGTTTTAGATGCGCTAAATCCCAAATCTCCGGTACATAATTCAATAACTTGATATGGTAAATTTAATTTTTGAAGAATTTCTTCAGCATGTCCTAATAGTTCATTTAGATCATCAAGTGAAGTATTGGGATTGCAAACTTGAACTAATTCAATCTTTTCAAATTGATGTTGTCTAATCAAACCCTTTGTATCTTTTCCGTAACTGCCTGCCTCAGATCTAAAACATGGAGTATGTGAAGTTACCTTAACAGGGACATCGTCTTTATTAAGAATCTTATTTCTAAATAAATTTGTAAGTGGCACTTCTGCTGTTGGTATTAAATAAAGGGAGTCAGTGGTTTTAAATAAATCATCTTCAAACTTTGGCAATTGTCCTGTCCCTTTTAAAGATTCTGTATTTGCCATATATGGAAGGTAGTACTCCTGATAGCCATTTGATGTGGCATTGTCTATCATGAAGTTTATCAATGCTCTTTGAAGTTTAGATATATCCCCGCGAAGAACAGAGAATCTTGAACCTGAGAGACTCGCTGCTAAATCTGTATCTATATCATTTGTAATTTCTAAATGGTCTCTAGTATTGGTGGATATAATATCTCCAACTTTTTTTATAACAACATTGCTATCTTCATTTGCCCCAATAGGAACATCTGATCTTGGGATGTTTGGTATATCAAGTAAAAAATTATTTATATCTGCTAATAGATTTTGTAATTTATCATCTTTAACCTTGAGGTCAGAATTAACTTTATCAACTTCTAATTTAAGATCATTAACATCTTGACCGCTGGCTTTGGCCTTACCAAATTTAGCTGATAGATTTTTTCTTTGAGATTGAAGCTGCTCTACTTCAACCTGGAGAACCTTCCTAATTTCCTCAAGTTCTTCAAAATAAGAAATATTGAGATCGTAGCCTCTTGATTTGAGGCTGTCTTTTACCTCGTTAGGAGTATCTCTTAAAAGCTTTACATCAATCATTTATCTACCAAGCATTAAACCTAAATATGTTGCAACCAGTGTGAATGCAATAGTCGATATTATATATAAGAAACCTATAAATGGCTGATTAGATGAAAATAATTCCAAAGTCTGATTAGAAAATGCAGACATGGTTGTGAAAGAGCCTAAAAACCCTATTACAAAAAAATTATTAATAAAGTCCTTTGAATTCAACCCAGCTGCAATTATATAACCAACTATAAAACACCCTATTAGGTTTACTGTAAAGGTAGCAAAAGGAAAAGCAGATTCATCAAACTTAGATACTAAAATTGAAAAAAAATAACGAGTGATAGCACCCAAACCACCACCAATTCCAATTAGCAGAATATTCACCTCTGAACCTTATTAAAAGTTATTGTATTTAATATATTTAAGTTATCTAAATACATAATTGAAAAAGATTTTTCGGTTATGTCCTTTAATAAAATAGACTGAGATGTGTTTTTCACCTTAAAAACATTGTCATTTAATTCTTTTAAATCATCAATTTTAAAACCATTTTTTAAAATAGATATAAGATCATTATTTGGAAGAGATGCTATCTCATAAGATGATTCTTGATTAAAATCTTTATCGATAATTTTGATATTTATATTATCGATAATATATTGTTCTTTATATGGCTCAATAACGTTAACTGTTATAAGCTCGAATTGTCTTATGATATTTCCGTTTGAAATGACCGATTTAGTTAAAGACTCATTAGTTGATGTATGAACAAAATTGACATCTTCACTAAATAATAAATTATTAACGTCTGATAAAGACGCTTGAAGATCTCCAAAAAGAAGGAAAATTAAAAAAATCTTCTTATGCATTTAGTATCTACCTTTTAGGAACTAGCACTTCTCTTGATCCATTCGAACTCATTTCAGACACAAGACCAGCCTCCTCCATAGCTTCGATCAGTCTTGCCGCTCTGTTATAACCAATTCTCAATTTTCTCTGAACAGCAGATATTGATGCCCTTCTTGACTCTATTACAAAGTTAACTGCCTCGTCATAAAGCTCATCAGAATCCTCAGTGGAACCACTAGAACTATCTGAACCACTCCAGCCTGGAATTGGTCCAGTGTCTTGAGCATCGTTAACAATACTATCAATATAATCAGGTTCAGCTCTAGATTTCCAATCATCAACAACTCTATGAACCTCATCATCACCTACAAATGCTCCATGAACTCTTATTGG
>CBFHRY010000046.1:0-3378 GCA_965658385.1 Gammaproteobacteria bacterium | reverse complement strand
GTACACCAACACCTGGAGGCAAATACAACATATCACCATATCCAAGGAGTTGTTCAGCACCACCTTGATCGATAATTGTCCTAGAATCAATTTTTGATGAAACCTGAAAACCTATTCTAGTTGGAATGTTTGCTTTAATGAGACCTGTTATAACATCAACAGAAGGCCTTTGAGTTGCAAGTATAAGATGAATACCAGCAGCTCTTGCCTTTTGCGCAATTCTTGCAATTAAATGCTCAACTTTCTTACCAACTAACATCATCATATCTGCAAATTCATCTACAACAACAACTATAGATGGAAGTTCCTCTAAGTATTCTTCTTGACTTTCTAATAGTGGATTCAGTATTTGCTTTCCGTTATCAGCAGCCTCTTTAATTTTCTTATTAAAACCAGCAAGGTTTCTGACTCCCATTAATGACATTAGTTTATATCTTCTATCCATTTCAACTACACACCAACGCAAACCATTTGAAGCATCAGTCATATCAGTAATTACAGGTGTTAGTAGATGAGGAATACCATCATAGACTGAAAGTTCAAGCATTTTTGGATCAATTAAAATCAACCTTACGTCCTTTGGATCAGATTTAAATAACAAGCTCAATAACATCGCATTTACACCAACAGACTTACCAGAACCTGTTGTACCAGCAACAAGTAAATGTGGCATTTTTGCAAGATCAACAACTACAGGTTTGCCTGCAATATCATGTCCAAGCGCTAGAGTTAAGTTAGAGGTAGAAGTCTTAAAAGCATTTGATGAAAGAATTTCTGTAAGCCTAACCATTTTCCTGTTGGTATTTGGTATTTCAATACCAACAACTGACTTGCCCTCAATTACCTCAACAACCCGAACAGAACTAACTGATAATGATCTTGCTATATCCTGAGCAATGTTTGTGATTTTGCTTGCTTTTGTTCCAGGTGCAGGCTGTATTTCAAAACGTGTAACAACTGGCCCAGGAAGAACAGTCTCAACAGTGGCCTCTATTCCAAACTCTTCAAGTTTTGTTTCTAGTAACAAAGCCAATTCATTTAATTCTGCTTCTGATAAAGAAGACCCATCATCAAGGGCTCTATCTAATAATTGAGTACTTGGCATCTTTGTTTTCTTTTCAACAGCATTAATTTGATCTTGGGCTGGGGTGTCTACTTCTTTTAATTTTGTTTCAGTTTTAATTTCTTGCTGTTTAGAAGGAGTGGGTTCTTTTTTATTGCTTTCAAATAGAATTTTTTTAGATTTTGGATCTTTTTTGGACTTAACTTTTTTAGCTTCTCGAACATCATTAAGTGAACTCACTAAATTTTTAAGATAACCAAATAGCTTAAATGCATTAAGTTTTAAATTATTAGCTATTAATTTACCTATAGAGAATATTGATGTAGAGATCATTAATATTAATTCTCCAAGCTTTTGCAATGCAATTAACCAAGAAAAATTAAATGCGTTTGCAGAAGATGGAATTATGAATAAAACAAAAAATATTAATGCGCCAACAGCTCCAATACTTGATGATAAAAACTGAAACAGGATCTTCCCTGTGACGCCCCCAGCTATACCTGAATTATAAAATTCTAAGATCGATGAGATGCTTAACAAAAGAATTATTGAGCTGGTTAACCTAACAATAACTTTTGGCAATGAATTGTACTTGTTCTTAAGAAAAATAATTTGTCCAGACCAGACACAACCTATTATTAAAAGGCCATATGAAGAATAACCAATAAGAGTAAATAGAAAATCTGATATCTTTGCTCCTAGAGGACCACCTAAATTAAAAACGGTATCTGAAGAATTAGTATTAAAAAAACCTGAATCGGATGGATTATAAGAAACAAGAACAATTAGAATATATAGGGATAAGCCTATTAAAAAATAACTAAAAAAATTTAAAAGCGTGTTTTTAATATATGGTGTAAGCATTTTTTATAGATAGTATCCAAGTATTTTAAATTATAACCATTTATCAATCACATTTAATTAATATTCAATTATAATGCCTCCATGTCAACAAATCACAACAAATTAATCATACTAGGTTCAGGTCCAGCAGGTTATTCAGCTGGTATTTATGCAGCTAGAGCTGGATTGAACCCAGTTCTCATTAGCGGTGCTCAAGAAGGAGGACAGTTAACAACCACAACTGATGTTGAAAACTGGCCTGGGGATAGTAACGATCTTCAAGGCCCTGACTTGATGGTTAGAATGAAAGAACATGCACTAAAATTTGATGTTGAAATTATTAATGATCATATTACTTCTGTAGACCTATCTAATAAGCCCTTTAAACTTAGTGGTTCTAATGAATATAGCTGTGACTCTTTAATTATTTCTACTGGGGCAAGTGCTATGTATCTTGGATTACCAAGCGAGCAAGAATTTCTAGGAAAAGGTGTTTCTGCATGTGCTACATGTGATGGTTTCTTTTATCGAGATCAAGAAGTAGTAGTTGTAGGTGGAGGCAACACCGCTGTAGAAGAAGCTTTATATCTTGCAAGAATTTGCTCTAAAGTTCACTTGGTTCATAGAAGAGATCAATTAAGGGCTGAAAAAATCTTACAAGATAGACTCTTTAACGAAGAAAAAGATGGGAAAGTGCAAATACATTGGAATTCTGAGCTAAATGAAGTTGTTGGTGACAACATGGGTGTAAATGGAGTAATACTTTCAAAAGTAGATGGTAATGTAAATTTACCTGTTCATGGAGTTTTCATTGCGATTGGACATAAGCCCAATACCGATATTTTTGATGGCCAGCTAGAAATGGATAATGGTTATTTGAAAATTAATTCTGGTACAGAGGGTAATGCTACAGAAACATCTATAAAAGGTGTTTTTGCTGCCGGCGATGTATCAGATCAAATCTACAGACAAGCTGTAACTTCAGCTGGTTCAGGCTGTATGGCTGCTCTAGATGCTGAAAAATATTTAGCTGAATAATCAATGAATTATTCCGCATATCAGATAGTTGAAACTGAAAATGGTTTTGAAGGATCAATTACTCAATTACAAAAACCGGAACTAGAAAATGGTAAAGTTCTTATAAAGGTTCATTATTCATCATTAAATTATAAAGATGCTCTTGCAGCTACTGGTGTGAAAGGTGTTGTTAAAGAATATCCATTTACCCCTGGTATTGACTCTGCGGGTGAGGTAATTAAAAGCAAATCAAGTTTTTTCAGTGAAGGTGACATGGTAGTTGTTACTGGCTACAAAATGGGCATGTCTGTTAACGGTGGTTTTGGTGAAATTATTAATGTTCCTGAAAACTGGATAGTCAAAATTCCATCTCGCTTATCATTACTCCAGGTTATGGAGATTGGAACAGCTGGGCTTACAGCCGCAGCTTGTGTGAAAAAGCTTCTTGAGGCGAA
>CBFHRY010000045.1:3743-7499 GCA_965658385.1 Gammaproteobacteria bacterium | reverse complement strand
ACAACAACAGTTACAAATTTTTGGTAAAACCTTTCTTTCATAAAATTGTGAAATCAATCTTCACTTTCCCAAAGTGGCATCGCTGCTGTATTAAAACCGGCATCAACATAAGTTATTTCTCCAGTAACACCGCTTGCATAGTCTGAACACAAAAATGCTGCAACATTTCCAACTTCCTCGATTGTTACTGTTCTTCCAAGTGGAGCTCTATCAGAATGCTGAGTAAGCATCTTTCTAAAATTCCCAACTCCTGAAGCTGCAAGTGTTTTAATAGGCCCAGCCGATATAGCATTTACTCTAATGTTATCTCTTCCCATAGATGCAGCTAGAAACCTTGTATTAGCCTCTAAGCTTGCTTTCGCTAATCCCATAACATTGTAATTAGGTAAAGTTTGCACTGAACCAAGATAAGTAAGAGTAAGTAGGGCAGAGCTATCATTTAAGATTGGTTTTGCTGCTTTTGCCAAAGCAGTAAAGCTGTAGGAGCTTACATCATGAGCTATTTGAAAACCCTCTCTTGTCGTAACATCAACAAAACTTCCTTTTAACTGATCGCTTGGTGCAAAACCAATAGAGTGAACAAGTCCATCAAATGTTCCCCACTTGGTTTTAAGTTCAGAAAATGCATTTTCTATAGAATTATCACTTGAAACATCGCACTCAAGAAGAACATTTGAGCCTAATGATTCTGCAATAGGCTCTAGCTTTCTTAACAATCTTTCATTTTGATACATGAAGGCTAATTCTGCACCTTCTCTGTGCATTGCTTGAGCAATACCAGATGCAATTGAATACTTATTTGCCAGTCCAGTAATTAAAATCTTTTTATTATTGAGTAAGCCCATTATTAAAATCCTTTAATGTTTAATTTCATATTATATATATAAAATATATAAAGATTTGAATTGAATCAAAATCACCCCTTTTTAATTAAAATATGTGCATTTATAAAATGTATATAAAAGTTCATTTTTATTGTGTTTTTTAACTTATACGTGTAATAATGATCGCTTAAGTTGTGTTAACAGCCTAAATTAACGTTTTTGCTGCAAACACTTTTAATTATAAAAGTTAAATATATAGGGGAATATATATGTTAAAAGAGAAATATTTACTAGCTTTTTTACTTAGCTTTGCTTTTGTAACTCCTGCAGTTATTGCTCAGGATTCAGAAGATGCTGATGTTGAAGAAGTTGTTGTAACAGGATCTCGTATTGAAACATCTGAATTTGAAGGCGCTCAGCCTGTTGTTGTTATAACTCAAGAAGCTATAGCAAGATCACAAGAGTTAGGCCTAGCAGAGGTTTTAAGAGAGTTACCTATAAACGTATCAGGTTCTTTCTACGAAAGATCAGGTTCATCTGCTGGTTCTCAAGCTCAAATTAGCTTAAGAGGATTAGGTGCAGAAAGAACTCTTGTTCTTATCGACGGAAGAAGAATACCTGCTTCACCAAAACTTGGCGGTTCATCTGCTAACATCAACATGTTGCCAACTGCTGCTGTTGAGAGAGTAGAAATTCTTGCTGATGGCGCATCTGCTGTATACGGTTCTGATGCTATTGGTGGTGTTATTAACGTTATTACAAAAAAAGGTTTTGACGGTATGACAATTTCAGGATCTGTTTCACAACCTGATTTACCAGGTGGTGAAGAAGAGAAATTCTCAATCGTTGGTGGTGTTACTGGTTCAGATTCACAAATCACATGGACTTATGAGCATTCACAAAGAGACATCATCTATCTATCAGACAGAGACTATACTGCTGGTAGAGCTCCAACTGATGATAACTTCAGCTCAGGCTTTAGCTTATCTTCATATGCTTGGAACTACATCTTAAATGAAGATGATCCAGCAAATGGCCTTGTTAAAGGTCAGTGGTTACCTGCAGCTGAATGTCTAGGTGACTCAAGATTTGTTGGTGATGGTAAAACATATATATTAGGTGCTGCACCTACTGGTGGACTAGATAACAACTATCTATGTACATTTGACTACACACAAATCATGGCTGAAAACGCTGGTAAGAAAAATGATTTCTTTACAGTTAACTATGATAAGCAATTAGCTAATGGCATGAATGCTTATGCACAGGTTGTTGCTGCTAGACAGGAAACATTTGGAAGATATGCTCCTCCAGCTGCTTTCATCAACCCTTACCCAGCTGGTCTTGCTAACGTAAGAATCCCAGCTCAAGCTGATGGAACACCTGAAAGAGTGGTAACTTTAAATGTTCCAACTCAATTAAGAAAAAGATTTATTGAAATTGGTCCAAGAGCATCAAGAGATACTGACTGGACTGGTAACGTAGTTCTTGGTTTTAACGGTGAAATTGGTGAATATAGTTGGGATGTTTCATATCAATGGCATATCACTGACTACATTACTTTAGATTGCTGTTATCTACAGAAGCCAGAGTACACAGAAGCTGCTCAAGCATTTAAAGATGATGGAGAATTCTTAGGACAAGATTCATTATTCCATCCTGATGTAGTTGCTTATTACACAGCTTCACCATCTGTTGGCTCTAATTCTCAATTTAAGAACATAGAAGCTACAATTGGCGGACCTTTAAAGGCAATTGCTAATACAGACTTTGTTGCTGGTATTCAAAAGGCCAAATACCAATATGAGAACATATATGACAAGCAGTCAGAAGTTGGTAACGTTGGTGGTTCATCAGGTAACTCAGATGGAAACTCAAGAGACTACACAGCTTTATTCTTCGAATCTAAAACATCACTTTTAGATGGTAAAGGAGAAGTATCTGTTGCATTAAGAAACGATGATTATAGTGACTTTGGTACAAACACTTCATACACTGTTAAAGGTTTATATGAAGTTATGGATGGTCTTACAGTAAGAGGATCTATTGGTACTGGTTTCAGAGCTCCAGGTCTTGGCGATCTAGCTGCTAACACTTCATTTAGTGCTGAGTATCACTACGACTATATTAAATGTGAAGCTCAAGGCATATCAAGAGCAGATTGTCCAGAAGAGCAGGTTAATACATATATTGCTGCTAACCCAAACTTAGGACCTGAAGAGTCAGAGTCAACAAACTTTGGTGTTATCTATGAAGCAGGTAATCACTCTGTTGCTGTTGACTGGTTCAAAACTGAAATTAGTTCAATTATTACAACTATTTCAGTTCAAGACGTCATCGACTCAACCATCCTAGGACTAGATGGACAGCTAACTGCTCAGGGAGCATATTGTGAAAGGCTAAATGGCCAAGCAGATGCTAACTTGCAAGAGTGTTTTGTTAACCCTATTAATGGTAACGATGGAGATGCTTCTGGTATGGATATCAAATATAGTGGTTTATTTGAAACAGGTGTAGGTGACTTTGATGTTAATGCTAACGTAGTAATGATGGATGAGTATAATGCTGAAGCTTTCTTTAATGGCCCAATGGTTGACTTTGTTGGTCTTACTTCTATTCCAGAATTAAGATACACAATTGATGTTGGTCATGAGCTTCAGTCTGTACCTAACTTGTACATGACACTTCAGTATGAGTACATTGATTCAATAGCTGATTCATACGATGCAGACTATAATGCAATCGGATCAGTTGATGAGTGGACTCAAGTTAATTTAAGAGCTGTTTATACAGTTCCAGGAATGGAAAATCTTAACTTAACAGCTGCAGTTAGAAACTTAACTAAAGAGGATCCTCCATTAGATTCATCATCTGAGTACAACAGATTCTTACATAACAACCTAGGTATGCAAGTAATCGTTGGATTTAGGTA
>CBFHRY010000045.1:0-3650 GCA_965658385.1 Gammaproteobacteria bacterium | reverse complement strand
GGATCCTCCATTAGATTCATCATCTGAGTACAACAGATTCTTACATAACAACCTAGGTATGCAAGTAATCGTTGGATTTAGTATTGATCTATAGATCTTAGCTTTTATAAAATTAAAGAGGGCTTTATAGCCCTCTTTTTTTTGAAAATTAATATGAGAAAAATAAAAAGACTTATCCTTGCTTATATTTCTAAGCTATCCATATTTTTATTGAATATGTATATAAAAAAACAAGCAAAAAAATAGATATTTAGTTATCATAGCTTTTCATGAATTGGGGCTATAGCTCAGTTGGGAGAGCGCCTCGCTGGCAGCGAGGAGGTCCGCGGTTCGAGCCCGCGTAGCTCCACCAATTTTATTAATCTTAAGAGCTAATTGTATTTACATTTGCCTATGTAATAATCATCTCTAATGAGACCTTTTAATTTCAAAAAACTTTATTTAATTATTTTTTTAATACCGGTTTTCGCACTTGGTGATTACAAGAATACGAACGGCAAGGCTATAAAAAAGCCTTTAAAAGATCTTCTGAAATGGCAGCTTAATAAAACCGAAACAAATATTGAAATTATAGATATCTCAGATGATTGGAAAAACTTTGATCTGACCATACATGATAATTATTTTATTTGGATAGGCCATTCTACTTTTTTAATCAAAAAAAATGGTATCACAATCTTATCTGATCCAGTATTCTCTGACAGGGCTTCACCATTAAAAAATTTTGGGCCAAAACGTCTAATACCTCCAGCTATTCCAATTCAAAGTCTGCCAACTATAGATATAGTCACCATTAGTCATAATCATTATGACCATCTAGATATAGAATCTATAAAGAAAATTTATAAAAACAATACAGATACTATTTTTCTTATACCCATGGGTGATAAAGATATTTTTGATAATGCAAATATACAAAATACCTATGAGTTTATTTGGTGGGATACTATTAATATCTCAGGGTTAGAATTTACCTTTACTCCAGTTCAGCATTGGTCAGCAAGGGGCTTGTTTGATAGAAATGATAGCTTATGGGGTGGCTGGTTTATTAAAGATAAAGACTATTCAATCTATCATGCTGGCGACACAGGTTATTCAAATGATTTTAAAGCCACTAAAGCTAAACTAGGTTCTCCTAAATATGCTTTTATACCAATTGGTGCATATGATCCTGAGTGGTTTATGTCCGAGAGTCATGTGAACCCCGAGGAGGCAATCATGATTGCAAAAGATTTAAATGCAACTCATTCATATGGAATGCATTGGGGAACATTTACATTAACATCAGAAGATACAATTGAGCCAAAGACAAGACTTGAGAGCTTTCTAGATAGAGATAATACAACTAATTTTAAGGCTATATCACCAGGTAAATTAATTGATCTAGACTAGAAATTACAATTCATATGTATCTATCTATAGTAATATTTTTGATATAGTAGTCATATGAATATAGGTGTTCCAACTGAAATTAAAAATAACGAATGCAGGGTTGCATTAACCCCTAGCTCAGTGCAGTCTCTCACCGATAAGAACCACGTCTTATTTGTACAAAGCGGTGCTGGTGAAGCAATTGGCTTCTCTGATGAGATCTATGCTAAATCAGGAGCAACTATCTTAAAAACAGCTAAGGAGATATACGCAAATTCAGAACTTATTGTAAAAGTTAAAGAACCAATGCCTTCTGAATTTGAATATCTAACAAATGAACATACTTTGTTTACCTATTTACATTTAGCTGGAAATAAAAAACAAGCATTAGATTTAATTAATACTGGTGTTACTGGTATTGCATATGAAACGGTTACTGCAGATGATGGGTCAATGCCTTTATTAGCACCTATGAGCGCTATAGCAGGGCAGCTCAGTATAGTAGTTGGCTCCTATCATTTGCTAAAACCAAATAAAGGCATGGGTACATTAATAGGCTCATTTGCCGACGTTAAGCCAAGAGTTGTTACTGTAATCGGCGCAGGAGTTGCTGGAACTCAAGCAATTGAACAAGCAATTGCAAATAAAGCGATCGTAAGAATAATTGATCTCTCAAAAAATAGGCTTGATGAATTAAAGAGCATGTATGGTGAGAGTAATATTGAATATATCGTTTCATCTGATGAATCTATTGAGAATGCATTGATTGATTCTGATCTAGTAATTGGAGCAGTTTATGTAATCGGAATGGAAGCCCCAAAGGTTATAAAAAAATCTATGTTAAAATCAATGAAGCCAGGAACTGTTTTGGTTGATATTTCAATAGACCAGGGTGGTTGCATTGAATCAAGCAGGCCAACAAATCATGATAATCCAACTTTCATTGAAGAGGGCATTGTTCATTATTGTGTTACCAATATGCCTGGTGCTGTTCCATTGACTGCAACTGAGGCTCTGAACCAAGCTACTTTATCCTATATCCATGAGTTAGCTGATAAAGGTATTAGTCAAGCTCTTGCGCAAAATACTCATCTTGCAAACGGATTAAATATTCAAAATGGTAAAGTTATCCATCCTGCAATAAAAGAAGTGATGGGATTAAATATTTAATTTTTTGTATATGACTTTACCTGTATATTATGTCGATGCCTTCACTAGTGAGCTTTTTTCAGGTAATCCCGCTGCTGTAATCTTTTCAGATCTAAATGATTCAGATCTAATGCAGAAAATTGCTGCTGAGAATAACTTATCGGAAACTGCCTTTATAAGAAAAGAAGATAATACCTACTTTATAAGATGGTTTGCTCCATCATGCGAAATAGATCTTTGTGGTCACGCAACAATTGCTTCAGCATTTGTATATTTTAATTTTATTGATAAAGATGCAACATCCTTTTGTGTTGTTTCGAAAGAGCATGGCAGACTTGAGGTTAATAGGGAGAACGATACTTATATATTAAATTTCCCTGCTGATAATTTAACTATTTTTAATAATCTTAAACAGATAGAAGCAGCTATAGGCGTAAACCCAATAGAAGTTTATGAGGGTAGGGATGACCTTCTAGTAATTCTTGAAAGTGAGGAGCTTGTTGAAAATCTATTTCCCGATTTTTCTTTAGTTAAGCTCATTAATAAAAGAGGTCTAATAGTTTCATCCAAAAGTAATAAATATGATTTTGTTTCTAGATGCTTTTATCCTGCAACAGGCGTAAATGAAGATCCTGTAACAGGTTCTGCGCATACAACATTAACGCCTTATTGGTCTCAAATATTGGGTAAAGCAAAACTTCAAGCAAAACAACTTTCTAAAAGAGGAGGACTTTTAACTTGTGAGCTTAAGGGATCAAGAGTGCTTATAGGCGGTGATGCTACCTTGTATATGAAAGGCAAGATAATTTTATAAGAATTAAATCTTGATTAATTGTTTACCAAAGTTTTTGCCTGAAAGAACATCCCTTAGTCCTTGAGGAGCATTTTCGAAACCTTCTGTAATAGTTTCTTTAAATCTTAACTTATCTTCAAGGACAAGCAGCGACAATTCCTTTGTTACCACATCCCATTCATTCATCCATTCTGTATTTACAAAAAATCTATGCTTTGGCGAAGGATTTAGCTTTCCTAAAACATGAAATGGTGTTTCCTCTTCAATAATATTGGGTGAATTGTATTTTGATATATAACCACATATTGGAACCCTAGCTCCTTTATTTAAAAGCGGA
>CBFHRY010000044.1:4265-7807 GCA_965658385.1 Gammaproteobacteria bacterium | reverse complement strand
AACTTGTTGCATCATTAAAGCCAGATGAAAACGAGAAATCTAAAACTCTTTCAGCGGGAACAGCTTTTGTTTCGATTTCAATTATACCACCGCCAAATTCTCCGGGCATATCTGCCGAGTATGTTTTCTGAACAACAGAATTAGCAATGATTTGAGTGGGAAATAAATCTAACGGAACCACTCTTTTGAGGGGCTCTGGACTTGGAAGGTTGGATCCGTTCAATGTTGCAGCTGAATATCTCTCTCCTAAACCCCTTACATAAACATATTTACCTCTAACTAAACTTAAACCTGTAAGCCTAGTAAGTGCAACTGCAATATTATCATCACCAGTTCTTTCTATCTCTGATGAATCTAAGATTGAAGATATCTCTGATGTGTCTCTTTTTTCATCAGGTATAAAAGAGCCACTTACAACTACTTCTTCAATTTCTTGAGAAGTTGCTGTAAGTGATAGACTCAGCATCAAAGCTAACATAGTCATTAGTATTAAGTTTGATCTTTGGAACTTGAATTTATATTTTAAAATTTTCATTTTGTCTCCAATTAAAAGGTAATATTGATAAAGCCTATTGGACTTCAATAGTTCCAGAGAGTGTCCAGTTTTTATACCAATCATCGGTTGCTCCACTAACAGCTCCTATGTATGAGGTAGTTTCAAAGAAACCATCGGCGTTATAAATACTTGGAATGGAAGTAACAGTAGCCGAATTTTCTGCAGACCCATTAACAACCCCAATTACAGTATTTACATAACTTCCGCCACCTGAATTAGATCCATACAAGTTATTAGAGCCAGCCCTTACTATTGCTTCAACTTCAGCAGTTGTTGCATTACCATCAGTTTTAATAAAGCCTGAGCAATCCAATGCTACAGAATTCATTGAGAAGACTGGAGTAACAGCACCATTCTTAACAGTTTCGTTAAAAGTAGTTTCTATACAATTAGTTTCTTTTCCAGTGACCGAGCTATTTACAACTGCAATCCCGTTGAAGTACTGACCAGATACGCCTTCCTTAAGCTTAAATATCTCATCATGTCCTTTAGAAATAAAAGTAAAATTAGAAACTATTGGGTTTGAACGAGGTTCAGATAAATAACCAACAGCGCTGTCACTGTTTACATTATCAGATTCGACAATATGATCTCCTTTATCATTAGACTGTTGGACAATGACATACTGGATTCTGCCAGTGTAACCCCAGTCAATATCTAAATTATCATCATCGGCACCGGTACAAATTAGATGTTTAACATCAACAGTGCCACCAAAAAACTCAACGCAGTCATCAGCATTGTTGTGAACTTGAACATAATCAACGCTTGTTCCTGACCCAACACCTCCGAATGTAATTCCATTTAGCTCATTTCCTGGGAATACTTCGTATCCAGCATATTGAACCCTTAGATATTTTAAAGAACCGCTGCTATCAGTTGGACTCTCACCACCCATCATGTCACCGGCAGATCCTTCTACCTCTCTTTCACATGGGTCTACTCTTACACCAGCTGCAGTTGCAGTTCCGCCTTGTGTGTATGCACATTTGTTTATAGGTGCTCTACCAAGTAGAACTAATCCACCCCAAAGACCTCTAGTACTAACAATATCTGCCTCTCCAAGAAGGTCTTGTTTACCAGTCATGATGATTGGTGCTGATGCTGTTCCTACTGCATTAATTTTTGACCCTCTTTTAATAACTAAATAATCATTACCAGATTCTCCAAATAAAGTTACGCCTGGTTCAATTGTTAATTCTGCAGCAATACCTCCAGAAGCATCACCGGATGAGCCTAAGTCCTTACCAACAGCAACCTTTCCGTCAATTTTATAGTAGTTTCCAGATACCAATGTTAAGTCTGAGGTTATCTCTCCCTGCAAGCTGCAAACCTTTTTTCCAAGCAGAACTTCAGATTCAAGAGTACCCTCAGGACACTCAGGATCAGTAAACAACCCTATAGTCCAACCTGATGCCCAGTTATTCTCCAAATCAGAACCAGGAGAAAATGCACCGATATAATCAGTTGCAGAGAACCAAGTATTAATAGTGTAGTTACCATCATCAAACCCTGGACATAATTCTGTAGTTTCACCTGCAGAATGATTACCAACTGCACACATAGCATCAATTTTGTTTATATTGAATGCAGAAGTAACAGCTGATTCAGCTTCACCTAAAAAGAAATCTGATACAAGAGTAGAGGTTCCTAAAACTAGATCTGTTGATCTCTCAATTAAAGATGCCTGAAGCTCTTCTGCTGTAACACCACTAGATTCTGTATCAGCCTTAAATGGTGATGTATCTCCAGCTGAATCCATAAAGATAGAGTGATGTTGAATTTTAGGGGTAATTAGACCATCTTGAATAGTTTCCAGGTTTGTTGATTCAACTAAATTTTGTGAATTAGCATTTTTAACAATACCGTTAATATATACACCTGAAACACCTTCTTTGTATTTTAAAGGCTCATCAGCGCCTTGTGCTAAGAAAGTAAAATTTGCAACCATTGGTCTTGACCTTGGCTCAGTTAAATAACCAACAGATGCATCTGCATTAGTATTATCGGACTCTACAACATGATCACTTTGATCAGAACTTTGTTTTACAACAACATATTGCAATTTACCTTGGTAACCCCAATCGATATCAAGATTGTCATCACCTGCATTTGTACAAACCAAGTGCTTAACATTTACAGTTCCGCCAAAAAACTCAACGCAATCATCTTGGTTGTTATGTACCTGAATATAATCGACCACTGTCGCGGATCCAACAGCACCAAATGTAATACCATTTAACTCATTGCCAGGAAATATTTCGTAACCTGCGTATTCAACCCTAACGAAATTTAACTTACCTGAATTATCATCAGCTAGAGTTCCACCCATAAGCGCATTAGAACCTTCAACAACTTTTTCACAAGCAGCTGTTCCTCTAACATCATTTGAACATTTGTTTATTGGAGCTTTACCAAGTATGACTATACCGCCCCATAAACCTCTTTCAAGCTCTCCAACACTTCCCTCAATAGCTGTGTTATGTGTAAATCTTATTGGTTTAGACCTTGTACCATTAGCTATAATTTGTGAGCCTCTATTTACAACAAGGTAGTCATTTGAAGTTTTACCCATTATCACTACGCCAGCAGGAATAGTTAACTTACCAGCAGCTCCACCTGCTTTTGTTCCATCTCCACCCATATCAGAACCGACCTCAACCTTACCAAGCATTCTGTACATTACATCATCAGTTAATGTTAGATCTCCTGTAATAACACCAGAAATAGCACAAACGGTATTACCTGCAACAGGTGATCCATTTGTTATATAAGTTGAGGCAGGACATTCTCCAGTTAATATAGAACTTGATGAGCCTCCTGTACCGCCCCCACCAGTAGGGTCAGTTAATGGGCCTTGTTCACCTGGTGAAACAATAGAAGTGCTTGAGCCACCACAAGAAACTAATATGATTGAAATAGTTAATAAATAAAGTTGATTAAGTTTGTTATGTAACATTAAAAAAATCCTCCAATGGGTTGATGG
>CBFHRY010000044.1:0-4166 GCA_965658385.1 Gammaproteobacteria bacterium | reverse complement strand
GCTTTATTTAAATATTTATCTATGAAGGTTTGATTAAGAAGATGTTAAAAGAAGAAACAAATAGGTAACAAATTATTACGAATGTTACATATGTTACATATGTTACATATGTTACAAATCTAATTTACTAGTATTTTGGAATGGTAAACCAAAAGTTACATCCATTTATACTTGAGTTCTTTAGGCCAACGTCACCACTTAAGCTATGCACCAAATTCTTTACTATAGCTAAACCCAAGCCACTTCCAGTTGCATCAGAAGCCCGTGCTCGAGCAGTTCTGAAAAACCTTCCAAAAATTAAATCCTTATCAGCAATATCTATACCCTGGCCTTTATCAATAATATTAACCTCTATATTTTTTTTAGAATTTTTAAAAAGAATTTCTACTGAAGAGTTTGAAGGACTATACTTTATTGCGTTATCAATTAAGTTTATAAGTATTCTTTCCAAAGCTTTTGAATCTGCTCTAACAAATACATCTAAGTTTTCATTAAAAATAAAAGATATGTTTTTTTTTGCTGCTAGCCCATTAAGAGAATCTAAAACCTTTAATATGGATTGATTTAAATTAATTTTCTCAAAATTTAGTTTTGTTTCACCATATTCTATTCTTGATAGATCAATGAGATCAGAAACCATTTCAGAAAGTCTTTGAGCATTATGCAAAATAGCAGTTGAAAACATTTTTGCATCTTCTTTATTATCCAAAGCACCATTCAACAAAGTTTCAGAATTTGCCCTAATAACACTTACAGGTGTCCTCAATTCATGAGAAACATTTGATATAAAATCCCTCCGCATGGAATCTAACTTTCTTAATTGAGTTATGTCATGAACTACCAATATAAATTCTTTTGTTGATTTGGATTGATTTATGGAACCAAGAACCCATCTGGTTTTTCCATTACCTATATCAATCTCAAATTCCTTATCAGCTTTTTTCTTTTTACTAGCTGTTTCATACAAGTTTAAAATTGGGGTTATAGGGATATCTTCAAGACGAGATTTTTCAATATTTTCTAGATTTAAAATTAATAAAGCTTGATCGTTATTAAAAGTTACCTCGGCTGATTCATTAAAAACAATAATACCTTCACCTAAATCATCCAAAACTGATCCAAATTGATTTCTTTGTTTTGCAATTAACCTTACTTGGGTTTTTAATTTATCTGAAATTTGAGAAATACTCCTTGCCACATTACCAAACTCATCAACTCTTTGAGTGGGAAGAGCTTTTAAAGCTTTTCTCTTCAATGGAGTATCTGCTAAAGAAGAGACTGCATCATCAAGCTCAGATAAATTTCTATATGTATAGTTAGAAGATAGTGTGCTAGTTATCATAGCAACAAAAAATGCCACTACTGCTATCAATAGTATTGAAATATCTAAGCTTGCAATTACCCTATCAAGATAGGTATAAGGTACTGCTATTCTAATAATATTAGGTTTTTCTTCATTGTTATCAAGAATAGCAAAATATAAAAGTTGCTCGTTGGTTGTGTTACTGTATCTAGAAGACCAGCCTGTTCCAAAAGAGAGAGCGTCTATTACCTCTTTTCTATTACTGTGATTATCTAAACTTGCAATAAGATCAATGGGAACTCCTGAGTCACCGATAACACTTCCATCATTAAGAATAAGAGTGACCCTTGAATCAGAAGCATTCCCAAGCCTGTCTGCAAGTGAGTCAGATGCCGTTACACCTTTCAATGAATTAATTTCATCAATATTTTCAACAAGAAGTTTTGCTTGTTTCTCAAGCTGATAGACAATTTGCTCTTCAAATGTGTTAGTAATATCTCTTTCTGCGATAGTGTAAGCAATGCTTATGCTCACTCCAAGAGAAAGAAATACTATTAAAAATACTCGGGATCTTATACCCATTTTATCAATCAGATGTTCTTGTAAATTTATATCCTACACCGCGAATAGTCTGAACATATTTTCCGATTGGACCAAGCTTTTCTCTCAATCTCTTAATATGTGTGTCAACTGTTCTGGTTGTTATATCAGCGCTATAACCCCAAACGTCTGAAAGAAGCTGATCTCTTGTTTGAACCCTTCCTCGACGATCTACAAGTTGCTGGAGAAGCCTAAATTCAAGTGCTGTTAATGTTACTTCTTGATTATCTACAAAAACTTCATGGGACTCTACATCTATCTTCAGCTCACCAAACTCCCTATCAATTTCCATAACATCATATTTGGTTACGTTTCTTTTTAAAATTGCTTTGATTCTAAGAATTAGTTCACGAACACTAAATGGTTTAGTTACATAATCATCTGCTCCAAGCTCAAAACCAACAACTTTATCAACCTCATCATCTTTAGCTGTAAGAATTATGATTGGTATATCTTTAAGAGATTTATCTGATTTAATTTTTCTGCAAAAATCCAATCCCGATCCATCTGGCAGCATTAAATCAAGTAATATTAATGAAATGTTGTTAGCTGCTATTAAGTTTTCTGATTCTGATAAATTACCAGCAGATAAAGTCTGAAAATTATCTTTATGAAGGTTGTACTCCAAAGTTTTTCTTATATCAGGTTCATCTTCAACAATTAAGATCGTACTAGTCATCTTTTATTTATCAAAAGTTTATTGTCTTTTATACTCCTTTTATTAAAAAATTTCATTAATTTTTAATAGAATTTATTACTTTGAGTAAATCTTTCTTAATGTTGGTTTGTCAAACTTTTCAGACGCCAACCTAGGAATTTTATTTTCAGTAAAATTAAACTCTGCAGGTATTTTGAAGGGCGCCAACTTATGACTTAAAAAGGATGAGAGTTCTTCTTGATTCAAATTAGTACCTGGTTTCAGGTATATACAACATGAAACTATTTCACCTAATCTTGTATCTGGTACTCCAAATACACATACCTCTAATACATTTTCATGCTCATATATAGCAGCTTCAACCTCAGGGCATGCAATGTTTTCACCACCCCTTATAACCATATCTTTTACTCTATCTACAATATATAAAAATGGACCTTCAAATTTTCCAAGATCTCCAGTTCTAAACCAACCACATTCATTCATGCATTCTTTTGTAGCTTCGTCATTTTTCCAATAACCAACCATAGACGCAGGTGTTTTGATTGCTATTTCACCTAACTCACCCTCAGCAACTTCATTCCAATCATTATCTAAAATTTTAATTTCAGTGAGTGGGGGCACAACCCTTCCTGCTGATGAGGGATGATTGACATACTCATCACCATTTCCAAGAGTTGCTAGTGCATTAGTTTCTGAGAGGCCGTAACCTATTCCCGGCCTACCCTCAAATTGCTCATCAAGTTGTTTTACATGTTCTGCAGGTCTAGGCCCTCCTCCCCCACCTAGCACTTTTAAAGATGATAAGTCATAATCATTTTTTTTCGGATGGCTCAAAAGCTCCCATGTCTGAGTTGGAACACCAGTAATATCTGAAACTTTTTCTTCTTCTATAATTTTTAAAGCTTCTCCAGCATCCCATTTTTTCATCATCACGATTTTTCTACCGATTAAGATAGACATTAAAAAAGCTGAATGACTGCCTGTTACATGAAATAATGGAACACAATGCAAGACAGCTAGATCAGGACTAACCAAAGGTGTTGCATCAGGGTTTGTTTTGGCTGCTATTTGCGACGCAACAACCGAATAACACGTCCAGCTGAACATAGTAGATAAGATGCCTTTTTGTGATGAAAGAACCCCTTTCGGTCTTCCGGTTGATCCTGAGGTGTAATATATAGATGCATAATCATTTCTATTGATTTCTACCTTAGGCCAAGATGACGATTGTCCTTCCACAAAAGAATTAAAAGAAGTGAAATTTTCATCATCTGCATAAGTGGTGACGACTTTTATCACATCTGGCATTGATTCTAATCCTTGGAGTCTTTTTTTGTCAGCTATTAAGAGCTTTGCATCTGAATGCTCTAATCCATATATGACTTCTGAAGGCACCCACCAAGAATTTAGAGGCACACAAACAGCCCCCATGCCCATAATACCCATAAAGCTAAATATGTACTCTGGATTATTCTGCATACATATAGCAACCCTGTCGCCTTTTTTAATTCCGGTCGCTATTAAAGCATTAGCAACTTGAGCCGACCTTTCATAAACTTCTTTATAGGTATATCTTTCATTTTCATAAACTAGCCAATCTTT
>CBFHRY010000043.1:0-7903 GCA_965658385.1 Gammaproteobacteria bacterium | reverse complement strand
TTTTAAAAATCTTCTTTAAAATTAATTAAAGCAAAATTATACATAAGTATTGATAAATTCTTCATTAAAGCGTATATTTTGCCACCTTTAGAGATATTAATATGTATGCAGTAATAGAAACAGGCGGAAAACAACACAAAATTGAAAAAGGTATGAAATTGCCTGTAGATTTGTTAAAAGATGAACCAGGTTCAAAGGTTACATTTGATAATGTTCTTTTATACGTTGATGGTGACAAAGTTGAGATAGGCCAGCCTTATCTCTCTAATGTTAAAGTGACTGCAGAGGTTGTGGACATTGTAAAATCTGAGAAACTATCCGTACTGAGATTCAGAAGAAGAAAGCATAGTATGAGAAAAGTTGGACACAGAGCAAGACATTCACAAATAGAAATTAAAGATATTAAGATAGAGAGTAAATAATGGCACATAAGAAAGCAGGTGGTTCAAGTAAGAACGGAAGAGATTCCAACGCCAAAAGACTTGGCGTAAAAAGATTTGGCGGACAAACAGTTAAAGCTGGAGAGATTCTTATACGTCAAAGAGGAACCAATACTCATCCTGGAATTAATGTTGGCATTGGTAAAGACGACACACTTTTTGCAAAAGCTGCCGGAACTGTGCAATTTACTTATAAAGGACCTAAAAGCAGAAAAACAGCCAACGTTATTCCTGTATAAAAACCTAAATCATGAACTTCATTGACGAGGCCTTTCTCGAAGTAAGGGCTGGAAATGGAGGTGCTGGTGCGTCCAGTTTTAGAAGAGAGAAATACATACCATTTGGTGGACCAGATGGAGGTGACGGCGGAAAGGGTGGAGACATTATTTTTCAAGTCAATAAAAATAAAAATACCCTAATCGACTTTCAAAACAAAAAAGTTTTTATTGCTAAAAATGGTAGACCTGGATCAGGTAAAAATAAATCAGGAGCTGCAGCAGAAAATCTTGTTATAGATGTGCCAAAAGGCACAGTTATTTATGATGATTTATCCAATGAGCAATTATTAGATTGTTGCGATGATGATGTTTCTTATACTGTTGCTGTGGGCGGCGATGGTGGTCAAGGAAATGCTAGGTTTAAGTCAAGCACAAATCAAGCACCAAGAAAGTTTACTTTGGGTTTTGAAGGAGAAATAAGATCAATAAGACTTGAGCTTAAGTCTTTAGCAGATGTTGGCTTGGTAGGATTCCCTAATGCAGGAAAATCTACTTTTTTAAACAAGGTTTCTTCTGCAAAACCAAAAATTGGAAGCTATCCGTTTACAACTTTAAGGCCACACCTTGGCACTATAAGAGGAAGCGACTCTAGTTTTGTAATAGCCGATATACCAGGACTAATTGAAGGCGCATCAGAAGGGGCTGGGCTTGGGATTAAATTTCTTCAACATATCTCAAGAACTGGGTTATTGCTAATATTTGTAGATTTATTTTCAACAGAAGAAAACAATCATATTCAGCAAATCAAACTATTAAAAAAGGAGCTAAGCCTTTATAAAGAAGACCTTACCCAAAAGGTTTCATGGATAGTATGTAATAAAATTGACCTTATCAACGATGAAGAAATAGAAGATATATCTAATAATATTCAAAACCAGCTCAGTATAAGTAAAAAAGATATATTCTTTATCTCAGCTGCAACAGGCGCAGGCACAGAAATTCTTCTGAAATCTCTAGAAGAGGTGATAGTTCGAAGTAAAGAGGATATTAACCTAGATTCTTAATAGCTTTTGTCAGTCTGCTTTTAGTTCTTGCTGCAGCATTTTTGTGTATTACTTTTTTTGATGCTGATGAATCAAGGACTTTTTCTGCCTTAACAAGTAGCTCTTTAGCTTTTACAGAATCATTAGCCTCAATAGAAGCTCTGACTGCCTTTACAGCAGTTCTTACCACAGACCTTTGTGCATGTCTTAACTTATAAGTTTGAGCATTTTGTTTAGCTCTTTTACTTGCTTGCTTTGAGTTCGCCATAATTCTATATATTTAAAAAGAATGCGTAGTTTAATGATCTAAGCAGTATATGTCTAGATAAATGTAAATAATTTATTTCATGAGTTCTCTAGCTTTATTTATACAATCTCCAGCAGGATTCCAAAACCATCCTTTAGGATCCCATGCTCTTCCATGAGCAAGAAATATACATTGTGAATAGGCCTTCTTTGCTAGCTCAATTTCACCCAGTTTTTCGTGAGCAACTGCCTTGGCCCAAAGTGCCATTGCGACATCATTTACAGCCCAATTCTTGTGAATTTTTTCTTTCTCATTCCTGGTTACTCTTCCAACAGGAGGATACTTAACTTTGTTTGCATCAAGTTCTTTTTGCATTATTACAGCTTCCGTTGCAAAAACATTGAAACATGCATCAACAACCTCAATAGATTCTGCATATTTATTCTGGGAAAAAAGTTCAATAGCTTCTCCAGCCCATAATGCAGAGTCACCCACCTCAGGATCAGTTGAATAGCAATTAAAATGACTATGATTGTCATCAGCAGTAATGTTAGTAGAAAATAGAACCACCAAAAGCGACATGTATAAATTATTAAGATTCATAATTATTTTTTAAATTAATTTCGAATTAAAGATATATTATTGATAGAGTCTTTGCAACATGGTGGAGGCGGCGGGAATTGAACCCGCGTCCATTAATCCTTCAGCCTAACTTCTACATGCATAGCTCACCCAATTGGCTTTTTAACTTTATCGACCCGAGGAGCAGGGTGAAAAAGCGAGCTTGATTAAGTTTAACCAAACTGTGTCCAAGCAACACAGCTTGGCTAGACTATGTGTTTTGCCGATGCTTCAAACCATAGTCAATTCTGGCATCGGTTAGCATTAAGCTGCTAAAGCGTAGTTGTCGTTATTTGCAACTAAATTTTTTGTAGTATGTTTTACAAGAATTACCACAATCTTGGCATGCGCTTCGGAGTCCAGTAGAAATGTCGAACCCTGTTCGCCCCCATGGGGTAAAGGATTATACATTATCTATTTGTTTTTGATGAATTTTTAAGAATCCTGCCTTGGCTTCTTTCCCAATCCCTTTTTTTAATATCTTGTCTTTGATCAACCAATTTTTTACCTTTACCAGTAGCAATGTCACACTTAACATGATTATTTTTCCAATACATATTGGTCATAATAATTGTAAGACTCTTTTCGCCTTTAAGCTTTTGAAGTTGAGCTATTTCTTTTTTGTTCAACAATAATTTTCTTGTCCTAAGAGGATCTACATCAAAATTTTTTAAAGATGAGGGAGGATCAATTTTTATACCTATAAGCCATGCTTCATTTTTTTTAAAAGTAACATAACTATTTTTTACATCGACTTTTTTTTCTCTTAATGATTTTACTTCCCAACCCTCAAGTACAATTCCAGCTTGAAAAGATTCGCCAAGTTTATAGTTTCTTGTTGCAGTTTTATTCCTTACAATTAAATTGGAATTATCTTTAGACATATCATTATTATGTCTTTTGATACATCATGTGCAACTAAAAGATAATAAAAATTGGATATCGATAACTTAAAATCAACATATGGGCATTTGGGCTTTATACCATTTGCTATATTTTCTATTATTCCATGGGTATTTGGTGGACCTTATGCTGAAATTTCAATTAAGTGTCAATTATTATACGGAGGAGCGGTTTTAAGTTTTCTTTCAGGTATGACCTGGGGGTGGGAAGATGGCCAACCTCATCAAAAATCTAATTTGTCTATCGGTATAGTCTTCAGTCTAATAAGTATCGCAATTATTTTTATGGTCTTTTTTGAATTAATATTTTTTGCACTTCTAGCTTCAATGATTATCTTTCAATTGTTTTATCATTTTGAAAAATCATCACATGATTATAATGAAAAAAATGATGATTATAAAAAATTTAGAAAGATGTTATCTTTATTAGTATCAATTAGTTTTTTGATATCATTTGCATATTGGATTAACCCTTACAGTAACCCTATAACTTAAAAACATTATGGAATTAGAAAAACAACTCAAATCGCATGGTTCATGGATAGGTAAATGGACTTTTATATTAGCTGCCAGTGGATCGGCCGTTGGTCTGGGTAATATTTGGGGCTTTCCCTACAAGGCTGGCACAAATGGGGGAGGCGCTTTCGTTTTAATTTATCTAACATGTATTTTAATAATAGGGCTTCCAATTATGATCAGTGAAGTTGTTATTGGAAGAAGGGCTGGAAATAGTCCAGTTAATGCAATGAGGAAGATGGCAGTTGCTTCAAATAGAACTCCTCTTTGGAGGTTTGTTGGATGGAGTGGAATTCTTGCTGGAATTCTTATCTTATCTTTTTATAGTGTAATAGCTGGTATTTGTTTAAATTATATTTTTATTTCTGCAAGCTCATTAGGAGAAATAAGCTCAACTGATCAATTTGGTAGCGTAATATCATCTCCTGTAAATCTAATGTTTTGGCATACACTCTTTATGGTTTTTACTGCCTTGATTGTATCTGCAGGAATTAAAGACGGTATCGGAAAAATGGTAAAAATTTTAATGCCTATGCTTGGTTTCTTGATGATTTTCATGGTTATTTATGCAATGGTTAACGGTGATTTCAGTCAAGCAATGAACTTTTTATTTGCTCCTGACTTTTCAATAGTTACCTCCGATACCTTATTGCAAGCAATGGGACAGGCATTTTTCAGCTTAGGGTTGGGGATGGGTTCTATAATGGCTTACGGGGCCTATATGGCTAAAGATCAAGATATTTTTAGTAATTCAACTTCAGTGGCGTCACTTGATACCATGGTGGCAATAATTGCAGGTATAGCCATATTCCCTATTATATTTGCATTTAATTTAGAACCAAATAGCGGTCCTGGTCTTGTTTTCGTATCTATGTTGTCTGCATTTAATCAAATGCAGTTTGGCTATATTATTGGGCCACTATTTTTTATACTACTTTCAATTGCTGCACTAAGCTCCTCTATTTCTTTACTTGAGCCTGGAGTAGCCTATCTTTCTGAAGAAGATATTTTATCAAGGAAAAAGTCTGCAGCCTTGATATCTTCTGTCGCATGGGTGTTAGGTATAGGATCGGCTCTTAGTTTTAATATTTGGTCTGATTTAACATTTATATCTGATAGAAATTTTCTTGATTCCATAGAGTTTATTACCAACCAGATACTTCTTCCTGTTGGAGGAATGTTCATAGCAATATTCGTTGGTTGGTTTATGTCAAAAACTATCATTCAAGATGAGATCGGAAAAATTAATCCAATTATATTTAATTTGTGGTTATTCTTTATAAAGTTTATTGCTCCAACAGGAGTTGCTCTTGTTATATTTTTTCAATTTTTCCCAATTTAAATGGCGAGAAGTATTTCTTATACAAGAAAGATCTCAGAGCCAATAGATAGCGCATTTGAAATAATTTCTACATACAAAAACTACAAGGACTTTATTCCAGGCTGTATTGACTCAAGAGTTATATCTGAAGAAGGAAATATGCAGGTTGGGCAGCTTAAGTTTGAGATGTTTGGCAAGAGTTATTTAATTGAATCAAAAAATAAGCAATCTGATTTCAAGCTTGAAATTGAGCAAATTAGAGGGCCTTTTGATAGCTTCAAAGGTTGCTGGAGTCTTATTGAAAAAGAAAAAAAAACAGAAATTTCTTTTAATGCAGCCTTTACGTTACCTTTCCTTATAAATGCCGTAACACCTGACTCATTAATTAACAAATTATCTGAAACAATTATTGAATCATTTATTGCAAAATTATCATGAAAGTATTTTTTTCCTACTCAGACAGCAAAGAAACTTATCTTTATGAACTTGAGGTTGCGTCAGGTACCACAGCATCACAATTATTAGAAGTTGATCTAGTTAAAGAGCTATCCTCTGAATTTCCAAAAGATTATAAAATAGGCGTTAATAGCGAACTGCTAGATGGAGAATTTAGACCTACCCCAGAGAAATATAGGTTAAAGGAGGGGGAGAGGGTCGAGATTTACAGAATGTTGAATCAAGATCCGAAAGAGAGAAGGAGAAAAAATGTTTAGTTTTCTTTAGAAGGCCTTTCTAAAATCCAACTATCAACTAAACCCTCTTCATTAAAAAAAATTGATAACTTTTGCTCAGTTATCTTTACCTCCCCAATGGTTACAGAATTAAAATAATCCCATCTATTATTTTTATGGAATGGATCCATAATTACTGCTTTACCAAACAAGAAATCTACTTGAGTTTTTGTCATTCCCTTCTCAAGTTTATTTATTTCCTTTTCTTCAAATATATTCCCTTGCATTATTGGAACTTTATATGGCTCAAAAAAAGTACACGATGATGTAACTGCAATCATTAGTACAGTAAAAAATAATTTTGTATTGAGTTGTTTCATGTGCAAGATGGATTATACTTTGTAAAAATGTTTAAGTCTTATCTAATCATTAATTAGACATTAGAAATAGAAAAAAATGCCAAAAAAGAATAAAGAATTACAAAAAGCCGGACTTAAAGCGACTTTACCAAGAATTAAAATCCTTGAAGTTCTAGAATCTAAGGGTCACCTCAGTGCTGAAGATATTTATAAGGAATTAATTATTCTAGATGAAGATGTTGGTTTAGCAACTATTTATAGAGTATTAACTCAGTTTGAGTCTGCTGGCATTGTGATAAAGCATAACTTTGAAGAAGGACATGCTGTATATGAAATCGTTTCTGATGAACATCATGACCATATGGTTTGTATTGAAACAGGAAAGATTTATGAGTTTCATGATGAGGTTATTGAGAAAAGACAGTCTGAAATTGCCAAAGATCATGGCTTTGAAATCGTTGACCATAATATGGTTTTATACGTCAAAAAATTAGAATCATAAATCTAAAAATACACTTGAACTAATAATTTGTACCCATATATACATCGTATAGAGGGTAAATTATGTCAAAAGAAACTAAAGAAGAAGCTGTAGATTCATCAGTTGAAGAGCAAACTGATGTTAATGAAACTATCGAAACAGATAGCTATGAAGAACTTCTTGAAAAAAAAGATAATCTTGAAAAATTATTGCTTAGAGCAACTGCTGATCTTGATAATGCCATAAAAAGAACGTCCTCCGAGGTTGATAAGGCTCATAAATATGGTGTTGAGAGGCTTCTAAATGAACTTCTTCCAGTGGTTGATAATTTAGAGCATGCTTTAGAAAAGTTATCTGACGATGCATCAAAAAAAGATAAAGAAGGGATCGAATTAACCTTAAAATCTTTTGAATCTGCTCTTGATAAATTTGGAATGAGACCCATTTATCCTGAAAATGAACAATTTAATCCAGAAAAACATGAGGCAGTTTCAGTTGTTCCTGATGAGGGCAAAGACGATGGCTTGGTGGGAGAAATATTTCAAAGGGGTTGGGAGCTCCATAATAGAATTTTAAGACCGGCGAGAGTGACGGTAATTAAGAATTAAAAAATAGAGGTAAATTATGTCAAAAATTATTGGAATTGATCTAGGAACCACAAATAGTTGTGTTGCTGTAATAGAGGGCCAACAACAGAAAGTTATTGAAAATGCTGAGGGAGGGAGAACAACTCCATCAGTTATTGCATATACAGATCAAGACGAAGTTCTTGTTGGAATGCCAGCTAAAAGGCAATCAGTAACAAATCCTGAAAACACTTTATATGCTATTAAAAGGCTTATTGGTAGAACATTTGATGATAATGTTGTCAAAAAAGATGCTGACATGGTGCCCTATAAAATTATAAAAGCTGATAATGGCGATGCTTGGGTTGAAGCATCTAATAAAAAATTAGCTCCACCTCAAGTAGCTGCTGAAGTATTGAAAAAAATGAAGAAAACAGCTGAAGATTATTTAGGCCATGATGTAAAAGAAGCTGTGATTACAGTTCCAGCATATTTTAATGATGCACAGAGACAGGCAA
>CBFHRY010000042.1:0-8205 GCA_965658385.1 Gammaproteobacteria bacterium | reverse complement strand
GCAAGAGTTATAAAAGCATCTATTGATGAGGGGTTTGTCCCAGTAATTTCTCCATTAGGAAAAACCAAAGACATGCATCATGTAAATATAAATGCTGATCTAGCTACATTAGCTATAGCAAGAGAAATTGAACCAGATAAAGTTATATTTTTATCAGAGGTTGGGGGTATTTTTGATGAGAACTCTAAGCTTATTTCTACAATAAACATTAATGATGATTATGAATATTTAATGAAACAAGATTGGCTTCATTCAGGTATGAAGTTAAAACTTGAGCAAATAAAACTTCTAACAGACATCCTTCCATCTAGCAGCTCAGTTTCAATCACAAAACCACTCTTTTTAAGCAAAGAGCTATTTACTGATGCTGGGTCCGGAACGCTTGTTAAAGCAGGCCATACTATTAACTCATTTACAAAATTAGATGAACCTCAAGAAGCTATTGTTAAATCAATAGTTGAATCATCATTTAGGGGTAAGCTAACAGATAATTATTTCGATAATACCGTTAATAATTATCTCATTAGCTCATGTAATAGATCAGTAATAGTTTTATCAAAAAAACATAGAGTCGCATACATGGATAAGTTTTCTGTTATCTCCTCCGCAAGAGGCGAGGGTTTAGGTAATGCAATGTGGAAGAAAATGATTAAAGATAATAAAAAGGTATTTTGGCGCTCAAAACCAAATAATGTAATAAACAGTTTCTATAAAGATGCAGCAGACGGATTTCAAAGGCTTGATGATTGGTATATTTTTTGGATTGGAATTACCGATTTAAAAGAACTTATTTCCTGTATTGAGTTTGCAGCAAAGCAGCCAAGGACCGTGATTTACGATGAATAATTATAATATCGCTTTATTTGGTGGAAGGGGTTATGTGGGCCAAGAGATAATTAAGTTATTAGATAAACACCCTTTGTTTTTCTTAAAGAAAGCATACTCATCTTCAGCTTATGGCAAACACATAGAAAACTATTCAAAGGATAAGAGTTTAAAATTTCTTAAACTAGATGGAAATGATTTCGAACTTGATAGTATTGATATTGCCATACTAGCTCTACCAAATAATAAATCTTTTGAGTATGTTCAAAAAATCAAAAACGCATCATCAAAAATTATTATATTAGATCTAAGTTCTGATCATAGATTTAATGACAATTGGGATTATAGAATACCAGAGATTCAAAAAAACACCTCAGGTCAATATATTAGTAACCCAGGTTGCTATGCTACCGCAATTCAACTGATAGTTTCCCCATTGAAATCCTATATCACTGGCAAAGTTAGTGCTTTTGGTATTTCTGGCTATAGTGGTGCAGGAGCGACTCCAAATGATAAAAATGACCCTCAAAAACTTAAAAATAACGTGATTCCATATGCTCCTTCAGGCCATATACACGAGCTAGAAACAAGGAAGCATTGTTATGAAAATATTTATTTTTCACCTCATGTCGGTAACTTTTTTCAGGGGATACATATTACCGCTCACATCAAATTAGAAAAACCTCTTTCAAAAGATAAGCTTTTTAATATATATAGAAAATACTATGAAAACATGCCTTTAATAAAATTTAATGATATGCCAACAATTCAAGAAGTGGCTGGTAAACATCATGCAACAATAGGTGGTTTTTCTTTAGATAAATCAAATAAAAATCTTACAATGTATTCAGTTATAGATAACCTGCTTAAAGGTGCTGCAACACAAGCAATTCAAAATTTAAATTCAGCATGTGGGCTTGAAGAGTTATTGGGAGTAACAAATGACTAAAAAATTATGGGATACAAACAGCAATGATTCTTCTGATCAAATTTCAAGATTTCTTTCGTCAGATGACATTGAGCTAGATAAATTTTTATTTACCTATGATATTGATGCGACGATTGCTCATATAAATGCGCTATCTAATATTAAAGTTATTAAAAAAACAGAGCTCACAAAGCTTACAAAATCTTTAAAACAGCTTAGAAAAGAATTTATAAATGGAAAATTTAAGCTTACTAATGATTATGAAGACTGTCATTCAGCTATCGAGTTTTACTTAACCAATGAGCATGGTGATCTTGGAAAAAAAGTTCATACCGGAAGAAGTAGAAATGATCAGGTTGCTATTGCAATGAGGCTATTCGCTAAAGATCAATTACTCTCAGTTAAGAATATAAATATAAAAATCGCAGCATCTTTTTTAGAAATGGCACAAAAACACAGTAATGATCCAATGCCAGGCTATACCCATATGCAAAGAGCAATGCCTTCATCATGGGGGCTATGGTTTTCTGCCTATGCTGAGTCTTTTTTGGATAATGTTGATCTCATTTCATATACATCCGATTGGATTAACAACAATCCTTTGGGTACAGCAGCTGGTTATGGTGTGAAACTTCCCTTGGATAGAAAATCAGTTTCAGAGGAATTAGGGTTTAATAGATTGCAGCTAAATAGTATGTATGTTCAAAATAGTAGAGGTAAATATGAAATGCAGATTCTTAGCGCATTAAAACAACCAATGTTCGATGTAAGAAAATTTTCTTGGGATATGAGCTTGTTTTTATCTCAAGAATTTAAATTATTAAAGATTAATAAAAAATATCTTACTGGGTCATCAATAATGCCAAATAAAAATAATCCAGATGTGATCGAATTGCTGAGAGCAAACTATGCTATCTTAGCTGGCCAATCTTCTGAATTAGAAAATCTTATCTCACTACCAAGTGGATATCATAGAGATCTTCAATTAACAAAGAAAAGTCTTGTAGAAAGCTTTCAAACTGTTATGAAATCTCTAGAAATTCTTCCAGATTTAATTAAGAGCATTGAGATAGATAAGGAGCTTTCCAATAGCTTTATTGATGATGAGATGAGGATGACAGATAGAGTATATGATCTAGTTGCTAAAGGCACGCCATTTAGAGATGCATATAATATTATTAAATCTTCTGCAGTATCCAATGCTGTAATAAAAGGCAATAAAACCAATTCATCTGAAGGATCGCCATTCAATCTAAGTTTAGACAAATTGCAAAAAAGATTAAACAAACAAAAAAACTTAAATAAGTTTGTATAAATTAAGCGTCTATTGTAAGTTTTATTAAGATGTTTCCTGAGCGCTATAAGCTAATATTCATGTCTTTCTTGGCAGTTTTTATCTGTTATATCGATAGAGTTAATATTTCAGTAGCAATTATTCCTATGCAACAACAGTTTGGCTGGTCTGAGTCTCAAGTCGGACTAATTCTTGGATCTTTTTATTTTGGTTATGTTTTCACAATGATGATTGGTGGTTATCTTGCAGATAGATTTGGAGGGAAAATAATATTGGCATATGGCGTATTGCTTTGGTCTATTTTTACAGTTGTTACTCCTTTATTTGCATACAGTGGATTTTGGTTTTTGATTTTAATAAGAGTTTTAATGGGCTTGGGTGAAGGCATAACTTTTCCTTCATGGCATGCTCTATATGCTAGATGGATTCCTTTTAACGAAAGAACAAGAGCAATTGCCTTTACCAATAGCGGCATGTCATTTGGAACTGTATTTGGTTATGTGGTAACTGCAATCATTATTCAATATTACTCTTGGGAATTAGTTTTTTACTTGTTCGGGGCTCTTGGAATTATTTGGTTCTTTTTTTGGCAAAAAAAAATTTATGCATATCCAAATAACAATCCACTTATTACTAAAAATGAACTTAAACTTATTGCAGAAGAAGCTCCCGCCAAAGAAGCAGCTCAAAGTCTACCAATATCAAAACTGTTAACAAATAAACCATTTTTGGCAATTGTAATAGCTACATTCTGTCACAATTGGACTTTTTTCACTTTCATTTCCTATCTACCTAAGTATGTTAATAGCCCAGTATCAAGCGGAGGATTGGGAGTAGAGCTTGGATCGAGCTTGTTTATTATCATGGTCCTTATACCTAGCATTATTGCAGTTTTATCACTGTTATTAGGGGGTTATCTTGCAGACTCATTCATCAAAAAAGGCGTAAAAATCATAATTGTTAGAAAGTTAACAAATAGTCTAGGATTTTTTGGGGCTGCATTGTGTTTATTTCTAATAGTTTTCCAAGAAAATATTTTCAATATGATTATCTTGTTATGCATAACAAATTTATTTTCTGGCATTGGTGCAGGTGGCTTTGGAGTTAATCATGCAGATTTAGGGCCAAAATATACTGGTTCTCTATATGGTATAGCTGGAAGCATAGGTATGATAGCTGCAATAATTAGCCCAATAATTACAGGATTTCTTCTTGAAAGCCTCGAATCATGGACAATAATTTTTCAACTATGTTCCCTAGTCCTAGTTATCGGAGGTATAACATATTTATTTTTTGCCAGCGCGGAAAAGCAGTTTGAATAATTCTACTGAGCCATTGTTTGAATAAAATTAAATATCTCTTGTGGATCTCTATCTCTAGCAGTGGTCCACTCAGTTGTTGAAGAGTTATTTATAAGGTTTCTCTCTAAGTCAAAGACTAACACTCTAGGCACACCTTTCTCAGGCGGAATGCCAAATAATTCCATCAAATTCATATTAATATCATATCTTCCAACATCTATATGAAGAACTTTAAATTTTTCATTAATAAATTTCTTGATTGAAGGCATATTTAAGGTTCCGGCAAAAATTCTGCAATCAGGACACCAATTTCCCCCGAATATAATTATTGGCTGCAAGTTATTTTTTATACCCTCATCTAAAAAATTATTTATTTCGACATCAGAATACTCAATGCCATTGTATGGAAGGGGTAGTGGCAGATTAAGTTTGTCACTATCATTTAAAAGCAATTCAGCATTTACATTTAATGTCATGATTAATAGAGTGTTGAAACAAATAAAGTTTTTAAATTTCATATTTATTTAATATAGTAATGAATAGTTATTTTAAACTAAAGATTGTAAAGGAAAATAAAGGAAATTTTTATGTTAGTTTGGTTTGTAAGATTATTTTTACTCTTTATGGGTATTACATATTTTGGAATTGGTGTTTGGGCAATACTTGATCCAATTCTAAGAGCCCTTGAGCTTGGATACCCATCATTCCTTGAAGCAGTTGGGTTAACTGTTACTTCAGAAATTGGGTATTCTGAAATAGCTGGTATTTATGGTGGACTTAATATAATTATTGGAGTTATGTGCTTTATAGGAATTTTTAACAAGCCTATATCACTATTTATAATTAAATTTTTAACAATGCTTGTAGGATCAATAGCTTTTGGCAGAGTGGTATTCTCATTGATACCTACCACTCCAGGCTTTTACAATAGTTTTTTTGTCTTCGAAGTAGTTGCTTTAGCAATAGGCTTATTTTTAATTAAAAACTATAAGTAGATTTAAATTAAGTTACTTACTAAAAGAATATAACAAAGATAACCGGCTACAAAAATTACTCCTAATAACTTTGTAAAATTTATGCCAATAACTTTAGAAGAATACAATCCGGTGACAGCTATAAATGAAATAGTTGCAATCATCATATAGAAAAAGTCTCTAGTATAGATTATTTGATTTAACTCTATATTTGAGAAAAAACCAATAATCGGAACTACAAGTGTAATATTAAGAACATTTGAGCCAATTACATTACCAACAACCATATCATTTTTTCTTTTTAAGATAGCTGAAATAGTTGCAGCAAGCTCAGGTAAGCTTGTTCCAATTGCAATAATTGTCAGACCAATAATAAGTTCTGATACATTTAGAATGAGGGCAATTTCTTTTGCATGCAAAACTGCATATCGTGATCCAAGTATGAGACAGAATAATCCAATCAATAAAAAGAGAACTACCTTAAATGAACCATCATCTGCTAAAGGAATATCATTTTCAGCAGCCAATCCATTTGATCTAAACTTATATGCAATAAATATAAAGATAAAGAAAACCAACAAAAGAAGAATACTTTCTAAGTATGAGATTCTAAGATCATTTAATGCAATTCCCAAAACTACAGCCGAAAGGGCAAATGCAATAAATTGAACAGAAGAAGTCTTAATTGGTTTCGCTGCGAGTCCAATACACGAAACCCCAAATATAAGTGCAATATTAGAAATATTTGATCCAATAACGGTCCCTAGAGCAAGTTCTTCTGTTTTACTTAAAACCGAAGAAATTCCTACAAATATCTCAGGAGCAGATGTACCCAGCGCAACAATTGTTAACCCAATTGTTAATTCACTAAGACCAAATTTCTTTGCAACTAATGCTGAATTATCTACAAATTTATCAGCTCCCCATACCAAAACAGCAATTGAGATAACTAAGCCAAGTAAATTCATTAAAAGCATAATGTATTTTACATCACTTAATTGTTTATATATATTGTGAATATTCAAAAATTCTATTACTAAATAAAGGGGAAGCATGAACATAAATGATCTTTTTAATGTTGAAGGTAAAGTAGCTGTTGTTACAGGAGGGTCAAGAGGTATTGGTGAAATGATTACTGCTGGGTTTCTAGCGAACGGGGTCAAGGTTTATATTACTGCTCGAAAAGTTGGGCCACTCATCTCAAAAGCAGAAGAGCTTTCTGAGAAATACAATGGTGAATGCATAGCCTTGGGCTGTGATCTAAGTACACTGGATGGTGTTAAGAGTTTCGCAGAGCAAATTAAAGAAAAAGAAGATGGTATTGATTTTTTAATCAACAATGCTGGTGCTGCTTGGGCCGAGCCTTTTGATACTTTTTCAGAGGCCGGGTGGGATAAAGTCATGGACTTAAATACTAAAAGCTTATTTTTCTTAACTCAGCAACTAAAAGGATTGTTAACTAATAATGCAACCTTAGATGATCCATCAAGAGTGATTAATATTGGTTCAATTGATGGATTAGATGTTCCTGCGTTCGAAACGTTTTCATACTCTACATCAAAAGCAGCAGTTCATCATTTAACTAGACATTTAGCTCATAGACTTGTTGGTGAAAATATATTAGTAAATGCTATAGCGCCAGGTCCATATCCAAGTAATATGCTTGGAGCTGCAGTTGCCCATGACTACTCTGAGATTGCTAAAAGAAATCCTAGAAAAAGAGTTGGTACACCAGAGGATATAGCAGGACTTGTTATATTTATGTGTTCAAGAGCTGGTGCATATACTGTAGGCGAAACAATTGCTTCAGATGGAGGAATTGTAAAAACAGGTGGACATAATTTAGGCTAAAAGCTAATCACTTCTGGGCTTCTTCGAATGCTTTAATAATTAAATCTTTCATCCATTCATGACCCCCATCACCTTCATCGCTTTTATGCCATGATAAGAAGTACTCCATTTGAGGTAATTCTTGTGGAATTTCAACAAATGGTAGGTCGTTACTTTTTGCAAAGCTATGTGTAGCCATGATAACGGCATCAGTATCTCTAATTATCTCAGGCGCAATGAGAAAATGTTGACATCTCAATGCTATATCTCTTCTGTGGCCTGTTTTTTCTAGCTCTAGATCAACCATATGAAGACCTTTTCTTCTGTTAGACACATTAATAAATTTTTGAGATAAAAGATCGTCGACAGTTAGATTTTTAATTTTTTGGATTGGGTGACCTTCTCTATGGATTACTACAAAGTAATCTTGGAAGACTTTATATGAATTTATTTCATCAGAATCAGGTATTACAGGGTCTACAACAAAATCTAAATTATTTGTAGCAAGAGCATGAACCTGATCAATTCTTCTATAGTTATAACTCCCAACTGAAATATTTGGAGCATTTTTATATATCTCCTTCATCATGTAAGGAAGCACTCTTCCTTCAGTAATATCTCCCAATGATAGTTTAAAGTTTCTTTCAGTTATAGCTGGGTCAAAGGAGTTAGGTTGATTTACGCTTTGTTGCATTAAAGATAATGCGCTTTGAATATCAGAAATGATGTTTTCAGTTTTTTGTGTTGGCACCATTCCAGTTCCAGTTCGTACAAACAAGTCATCATCAAATTTCTCTCTTAATCTTGAGAGGGCATTACTTACAGCTGGTTGAGTTATACCAACCACTTCGGCAGCTTTGGTAAGGCTACCTTCAGTGTATATAGCATTAAGGATTACAAATAGGTTTAGATCAAATGAGCTAATTTTCATATTTTAAATCTGCACAGTTTATGTTGATTTTTAGCAATAGTGAGTTAATGTATATATATTATAATAACTGTTTAAAGCAACTATTCATAGGGCTTATAACTCATTCAAAGTATTCAATATAA
>CBFHRY010000041.1:0-8398 GCA_965658385.1 Gammaproteobacteria bacterium | reverse complement strand
CTAATGTTGCAATAAATAGAACTGTAAGAATTGGTAAATAGGATACGGCTGCATCTGCAAAGTTTGCATATTCTTCCTTTGATAGCAATAAACTAGTCGCCATTGCACCTGGACCTGCAATTAATGGGATTGCTAATGGAAAAATTGCAATAGACTTGATAGTCTCGTCATCAATTGCATTATCAGCAGTTGATTGACGTCTTTCCTGGCGTTGTTCAAAGACCATTTGAAAAGCAATAACTATTAAAAAAAGTCCGCCGATAATCTTAAATGAATCCATGCTTATATTCATTACATCTAAGATGGATGTTCCAAACAACCAAAATGCAGAAAGCACAAAAAAAGATACTAAGGTGGCTCTTGTGTATATGGATCTAATTTGTTCCTTGTTTAAACCCGAGGTCAAGCCTGCAAAAATAGGGATCAATGAAATAGGATCAATTGCAACAAACATCAATAAAGTGCTCTCTATAAAAGTGTCAAACATCATTAAATATTAATTATTTGAATAGCGTCAGAATGCTCTTCAGAAAAAATACTTGAGACCATTATAAATTTTAAGCTTTTGTTTTTATTTCTAGTCCCATAATGCTTTCTTAATATTTTTGTAACTTTTTTAAGAGTTCTCTCGTGATTATTTAAACCAGTAATATAATATGGAACAGATGAACCAACTAAAGATAATTGTCTGTATGTTGAGCGATTGCCAGTAAATACAAATATTGGAATTCCAAAAGGCTTCGCATTTGAGACGTATTGAGCTGTTTTGCCAGTTCTTGTTATTGCAATAATTCCATCAGCATTTATAGACTCGGCTAAACTCTTAGCATTAACTCCAATATGTTGCCAATCTGAATGAGGAGCCAGGTGAGACTCATATCCCAAAGTTCTAAATTTTTCTGTCTTTATGGCAATCGATTTAAGAAAGTTCACACACTCTTTTGGATATTTTCCAACTCCAGTTTCACCTGAGAGCATAATTCCATCGGCACCTTCATATATAGCATTAGCTATATCTGTTACCTCTGCCCTAGTTGGTGTTGGATTAGAAATCATAGATTCTAGTAGATGTGTTGCAACTATAGACCGTCTTCCCCATTTTGCACATGCATACATTATTCTTCTTTGAATATTAGGCAGATCAACCAAGCTGGTCTCTATTCCTAAGTCTCCTCTAGCAACCATAACCCCCCATGATGATTTGCAAATATCATGAATACTATCAAGTCCCTCTTGATTTTCAATTTTTGCTATGATTTTGGCTGGGGACTTATTTTCATCTAGAATTTTTTGTAATTTATCAAGATCATCAGCATTTCTTACAAATGACAAAGCTATAAAATCAACATTATTTTTTATACCAAACTGAATATCTTCATAATCTTTTGAGGTTATAGACGGAAGATTTACCCTAACCCCAGGGAGATTAACATGTCTTTTTGATCCAAGTTTGCCTCCATCCAAAACTTTACATAAAAGAGTATCTTCCTCTTTTGATATTACTTGGAAATTAATAAGCCCATTATCAACCGTAATTTTTGAGCCTGGATTTACACTATGTATTAAATCTTTATAGTTAATTTTAATAGATGAAGTCTCAACATCAACTTCATCTCTAACAGTAAGTTTAACCTCATCCCCAACCTTAAGATCTAGAGGGACTTCTGTATCTCCAGTTCTTATCTCAGGGCCTTGAGTGTCTAATAAGACACCTATGGATCCATGTTTAGACTTAGGATCGGAGTTTATTTTATTAACCTTATCTATAACAGATTTTGCAAATTTGTGAGAAGCATGAGACATATTTATCCTGACAACGTTCATACCATTGTTATAAAGACTTCTCATCATTGGTAACGAGCTAGTAGCTGGACCAATTGTGCATATTATTTTTGTTCTACTAAATTCCATTGCTATTTTATATTCCAAATACTATTTGCATATTAATGCAAAATTGCTTAATTAAATAGATGTTTTAGGGATTAAGCAGATTGCTGTAGCTCAATTTTCCCAGCTTTAGTCATATAGAGCGCAAGATCGATCAATCTGTTACTAAAGCCCCACTCATTGTCATACCAAGCAAGTATCTTTGTTTGATTACCAATTTGAATAATATGATTAGAATCAAATACACATGAAGCAGTTTCATTATTAAAATCAGAGCTTACAAGTGGAATATCACTTACAGCCAATACACCCTTAAGTCTGTTTTGTGATTCTTCTTTAAGAACGGCGCACAGCTCCTCTGGTGTAAATCTTTTTTCAGTTTCAAATGTTAAGTCAAGAAGTGAGACATTTAATACAGGAACTCTTGTAGCCATGCCGTTTAATTTTCCATCAAGCTCTGGAATAACAAGACCAATAGCTTTTGCTGCGCCAGTTTTAGATGGAATAATTGAAGCCGATGCAGCTCTAGCTCTATACAGGTCTGAGTGAGCAACATCTAAAAGACTTTGATCATTTGTTGCAGCATGAACTGTATTAATCAACCCACTATTAATAACAAAATTTTTATTAATTACATCCGCTATTGGAGCTAAACAATTAGTAGTGCATGATGCATTGGAAATTATCTTATCTTCAGCAGTGAGCTCTTCATGATTTATACCAAATACAATTGTTTTATCTGCGTTCGTGCATGGAGCTGAAACTATCACTTTTTTGGCTCCCGCGTTTATATGGGCTTGAGACGCTTCTTTTGATGTAAATAAGCCAGTGCACTCAAAAACAACATCAATACCTAGTTCACTCCAGGGTAAATTATTTGGGTCTCTTTCAGATATGTATGTTATGGACTTACCATCAACAATAATTTTGTTATCCAGTGAGGAAATATTATTATCTATTTTTCCATGGATTGAATCGTACTTTAGCAAATGAGCATTGGTTTCAATGCCACCTAAATCATTAACAGCCACTAACTCAAGCTCTTGATTTCCTTCGAGAAAATTTTTCTCTATTAATTGTCTAGTAAGATTCTTACCTATTCTTCCAAATCCGTTAATTGCTACTTTCATAATTTTAATATTGTAAATAATTTACATTTATATGTATAATACGCTGATATTGTATATTATTTTCAATGATTAATATATAATTCTCGTGTAAAATCATCCAGTTTTAATATTTACAATATGTCGGGACTACTATCACAAGGAATAGACTTAATGCTTTCAGGCATGTTTACTGTCTTTCTATTTTTGTGTTTATTGATAGTTTCTATAAATGCATTTGCATATTTATTAAAAGAAAAAAATAACAATTCACCCTCTTTACCTGCTAACAAAGTGAATGAGATAAATACTGACCACTTAAGAATTATTAAAGCTTTAGGACAAAGGATCCAGAATGAAAAATAACCAATCTACAAAAAACATAGGCATTACTGAAGTTGTATTGAGAGATGGACATCAATCTTTATTAGCTACTAGATTTAGATACAAGGATATGGAGAGCATTCTTAAAAATATGGATGAGGTGGGATATTGGTCAGTCGAGTCCTGGGGTGGAGCAGTATTTGATTCTTGTATTAGATACCTTGGTGAAGACCCATGGGAAAGAATAAGAAACATTAAAGCTTTAATGCCTAACACGCCTCAACAAATGCTTCTCAGAGGACAAAATTTATTAGGTTATAAGCATTACGGTGACGATGTGGTAGATAGATTCGTTGACAAAGCAAAATTAAATGGGGTAGATGTTTTTAGAATTTTTGATGCTATGAATGATGTTAGAAATTTAGATCAAGCAATTAAATCAACTATCAAGCATGATGGTCACGCGCAAGGAACAATTTCATATACAACCAGTCCTGTTCATAATTTACAAAGATGGGTGGATCTATCTAACAAAATTCAAGACATGGGTGCGCACTCATTGGCGATAAAAGATATGGCCGGTTTACTAAAGCCATATGCAGCATTTGAATTGGTAACAAAGCTAAAAGAATCTATTGAGATCCCAATTCACCTTCATTGTCATGCAACAACCGGAATGTCTACACCAACAATTATTAAAGCAATTGAGGCTGGAGTAGATAATGTTGATACTTCTATCTCATCAATGAGCATGACATATGGGCACACAGCAACTGAAACAATTGTTGGTATATTAGAAAATACCCAATATGAAACTAATATAGATCTTGAGAAACTTGTGCCTATTTCAAATCACTTTAAAAAAGTAAGAGAAAAATATGCAGAATTTGAAGGCTCGTTAAAAGGCATTGATGCAAGAATAATCTCATCTCAAGTTCCTGGAGGAATGCTTACAAATCTTGAAAATCAATTAAAAAATCAAAATGCTATTGATAAATTTGATGATGTTATAGCTGAAATTCCGCTTGTTAGAGAAGACCTTGGATATATACCCCTTGTTACTCCAACCTCTCAGATAGTTGGAACACAAGCTGTTATTAATGTACTCAGTGGCTCAAGGTATTCAACAATAACAAAAGAAACTGAATCTGTTTTAAAAGGTGAGTATGGTGAAACTCCTGCAAAAGTATCTGCTGAATTGCAGTCTGCAGCAATTGGGGACTTCTCACCAATTAATTGCAGGCCTGCTGATTTAATTGATGATAATGAACTTGTAAGAATTAAAAAAGAATTGCAAGAAGTTTTAAAAACAAAGTCATTTGATCTTGAGGAAAGTGATGAAAACCTTCTTACATATGCCCTATTTCCTGAAGTAGGCATGGCTTTTTTTGAAAATAGAGATAATAAAGATTATTTTGAAACTGAACCTCTTATTTTTAATCAAGATGAAGAAAATGCTTATTCTGTATCAATTGATGATAAAACCTATAAAGTAAGATACACAAAAAACAACGAACCCGAAATTATTTCTGGAACAGCAAGATCTAAGAGTGAGAAGTCTTTTGTTGCTCCAGATATAGAAGATGAATCTGGCACTATTATTAATGCGCCTTTGGGTGGAAATATTTTTAAAGTTGAATTTAATTCTGGGGATACAGCAAATGAAGAAGACGCTGTGATAATTCTTGAAGCTATGAAAATGGAGACAGCAATAAAACCTCCTCATGCAGGAAAGATTAAAAAAATATTTGTCTCCCAAGGCGACAAGGTTGATCCAGGCGACCCACTTTTTGAGATAGTTTAAATATGAATTTTTTAGATATAGTTTCAAGCTTTGGTATTTTTAGCATAACTCTGCCACAAACAATTATGTTAATTGTTGGACTGTTGCTTTTATATCTTGCTATTAACAAAAAATTTGAGCCATTATTGCTTTTACCAATTGGCTTTGGAGCAATATTAACTAACATTCCTGAAATTGGCTTATCCTTAAGTCCTATTGAAAGACTAATATACGAAAACAAAATAGAGGATATTCAAATATTGACTTCAATGCTTGGTTTGGAAGTTAGTCAATTAAATGAGTATCTTAAAACTGCTTCTTATCTCGAGCTAAGTAACATAAATTCACTATCCATGGATATGGGTTATAAGCCAGGTATCCTCTATACATTTTATAATGTTGCTATTGGCTCAGGGGTTGCTCCGCTATTAATATTTATGGGTGTTGGTGCAATGACTGATTTTGGACCTTTGCTAGCAAATCCTAAAACATTAATTCTTGGAGCTGCTGCACAATTTGGTATATTTGCTACCGTAATTGGGGCATTATTATTAGATCACTATGGGGTAATTTCCTTTACATTGAAGCAAGCTGCAGCAACAGGGATTATAGGTGGTGCTGATGGACCAACTGCAATATATGTTTCTTCAATATTAGCACCGGAATTACTTGGTGCTATTGCTGTTGCTGCATACTCTTATATGGCCTTAGTTCCATTAATACAACCTCCGATAATGAGAGCTTTGACCACTGATAAAGAGCGAGTGATTGAGATGGTGCAGTTAAGAGAGGTATCACAAAAAGAAAAAATTATATTCCCTATTTCACTTCTTTTAATTGTTGGGTTGCTTTTACCAAGCGCAGCCCCCCTTCTTGGAATGTTGTGTTTAGGAAATTTAATGAAGGAATCCCTTGTTGTTGAGAGACTAAGTGAAGTTGCTCAAAATTCATTGATTAATATTGTAACTATTTTCTTAGGTTTATCAGTTGGTTCAAAACTTGCTGCAGATAAATTTCTTACACCAGAGACTTTAGGAATCCTCTTGCTTGGCATTGTTGCCTTCGCTATTGGAACAGCATCAGGAATATTGGTTGCAAAACTAATGAATGTCCTAAGTAAAAATAAAGTAAATCCACTCATTGGTGCGGCAGGAGTATCAGCAGTGCCAATGGCTGCAAGAGTTGCTAATAAAGTTGGACTTGAGTACAACTCACAAAACTATCTGCTCATGCATGCAATGGGTCCAAATATTGCGGGCGTGATAGGTTCTGCAGTAGCAGCAGGTGTGATGATAAAGTTTCTTGCTTAATTGATTTTTATTTCTATTTAATTAACTTTCCTTCAGGCAAAAAAAACAGAGCTTAGCTCTGTCTTAGTTCGAGTTCCTTTGGGGTCTAAAGTGAGAATTTCTTTAGCTCCTTGGAAATTTTTCTCTTATTTCCTTGGTGGGTCTCTAAGCTCTTTTTTATCGTCGACTCTTAGAAACGCTTTTCTCCCTCTGGTCTCTTCCTTCTGATTCTCTCTAACTTCCGTCTGCATTTAGTTGTTAGTCGGTCTCAGCAGGTAAAGTTAATATTACTCTTCTAATTAAGAATGTCAACACTTAATTGTGAAAAAAGTTAAATTATTTAAAAGAACTTAAAAATCTTAAAAAATTGACTTCGCTGCCTTCTACTTTTATCTCTCCAGAAGCAATTAAACCGATGGGATTTTCGATACCTGCAAGTGATAATTTTAAGGATTTCTCAGAACTTCTAATAATTAAATCACAATTATTTTGATCCTCTGAAATCTCCGCTATTGAATTTCTTACTGTAATACTGCGAACTTTTTTATTTTCAAATCTAAAACAAGCTTTATAGTTATCTCTAAAAATATTATCAGGATCAAGGCTAACACTTAATATACTAAAGATTGTATCAATATTGATTTCATTCACCAATGATTCACTTCTTACGACCTCTGGAAATCCTTTAAAATCTGGATCAAGTTCCATAGCTACAGTTAAAAAATAGTTTCTTTTGTTAGGGTTTGAGGATCTTATGCCTTCGTAAAAAAGAGCTTTGCTTTTTAATTTATTTGTCTCAGAAATTTTATATTCAAGATTAATTAAGTGCTCGGATAGCTGCAAGGCCCATTGCATGTCCTCTTCCTTAACAGCCCTCTTTAACTCATTGAATAAATTTTCATTTCCTCCTGCTAGGCCAGATATTCTGATTGCTTTTTCCTTTCTAGATAACGGATCTAGATCAGCTGGATTTCCATTAAACCACCCCAAATATCCACTATAAATACTTTTAACAGACCATCTTATAGTTCCATAAAACTCTCTTAAGAATGTAGATGAGGATAACTCATCAGGTAATTCAATTAGCTCAACAATTTCATCAGGATAATAGCCTTCATTCATTAATCGAATTGTTTGATCATGAACGTATTGAATGGCATCTCTATAAATAGTTAATGAACTCATGACATCCTCACCGCTTAATGGTTTTGTGTGGCTTGGAAACAGATACTCTGGATTAAAAGATCTCATATGATCAAGACTCTTTACCCAGCCAATAACATTTCTGTGAGTAGTTCCTCTAATTGTATAAAGATTTGGAAAGGTGTTGTATATATTATCGCCTGGCATCAAGGCTTTATGGTCTGGAAGCCATACAAATATTTGATCATTAGTTTCACCTGGAGCGTGGTAGAGTTCTAGGTTAATGCCAGCTATTTCTATTTTCAGTTCATCTTTAAAAACTGTATCAGGCTCTATATATCCAATTGGTGAATCTGAAACATTTAAGCTGGGTCCAATGCCCGCATTAATAAACTGATCATCAGGTAACAATGTACCAAACATCCTTGTGCTTCTTTTAGATATAATTGGGTTAATAATCCCCATAATTCTTTGAACATAATAGTCAGTAGATTCGTGAGCTATTACTAAAGGTTTGTCTTCTTGAGATTTAATATAATATTCAGCTCCAAATGTATGATCCCCGTGATTGTGAGTATAAATAATTGCTTTTATTGGATTTGAATTTTTCTTTTTGAAGATTGAATAGACCTTTTCTGCCTCTGAAACACTATCTGTAACATCTACAATTATGTTGCCATCCTCACCTTCTATCATTATTGAATTAGCAATCCCAAAACCAACAGCAATATGAATCAACCCTCCTGGTGTTTTATATGTATATATTTCTTTATTAAACTCATTTGTGTGGCTAATTAGGCCCTCTAGGTCAGATGATTGAGGGATACTAGATAAGTCATTCACCTCCCTAGAGCAAGAAGTTACAA
>CBFHRY010000040.1:0-8493 GCA_965658385.1 Gammaproteobacteria bacterium | reverse complement strand
TTCTTTGAGGCTCAAAACCTAACTAAAGAAAATGTAAGACTATATTCAAGATACGAAGAAATGCTTTTCTTATATCAAGATCATGGTTCAATCTTTAGAGCTGGTTTTAGATACAAGCTTTAAAAAGTGTTCAATTGAAAAAAGGGGTTACTTATAACCCCTTTTTTTGGTCTAAACTAAAATTGTGTAGTAAAGCTACATAAAAAATTAGCTTAAAAGCACCTATTTCATAGGTTCTATATATATCTTGACTAAAAAATACTTATTTTATTTACTACGCTAGATAGTCTTCTTTTAATTTAAGATACCGTATAATAATTTTATGAACAGAATATCTAGTGCATTTTTATCAATCATCTTTGTCTCTGCTTGCGGCGGAGGCGGTGGAGGCGGCGGAGGCGGAAGTTCTACTCCACCACCACCATCAACCCCACCTCCATCTGTATCAATATCATCAGATATTACTTCAGGATCAACTGGTGACTCCATAACAATTTCCTGGTCTTCATCGAATTCAAACTCCTGCACAGCATCAGGAGCCTGGGAGGGATCAAAGTCTTCATCAGGTACTGAAACAGTTCCTTTGAGTGCGGCCGGAAATAATACTTTTAATCTTACATGCTCTGGAGGAGGAGGTTCAACTACTCAGTCAGTGGTAATTTTTGCTTTTGATCTCGGACTAAAGACAGATCCAATTTCTACCAATGAGGATACAATCTATACTGGAAGCATAAAAGCCAATCCAAATCAGACACTTACAAGCCCACTTCAATACACAATCACAGAAAGTCCTCAAAAAGGCCTTCTAGATTTATCGGCAGATGCTGAAATAACTTATACACCATACGCTAATTTAAATGGAGCAGACTCATTTATATATGAGGTATATTCTGTTGATAAAGATATGACAAAAACCGTAAATATCACCATAGATATTATTTCTGTTAATGATCCTCCTGTCATGACTTTTGAAACTGCTCCTGAATTATCTAGAGATACAATGGTTTTTGATAGCTCAGTAAGCTTCAGAGTAAATATAAGCGATGTTGATAATTCTATAGAAGAACTACAATTTTTATCAACTATAGATGGTAATAATGCTCCTGTTAGCTTTACTCTGGATGAAGGTGAAAATCCTAATGGAGCCGGTACATTAGTTATGGATGTGAGCGTAGCCATTGGCGGTTTATTTGATACTGAAGTAATAGTTGCAGATAACGAAGATGTTTCAACATTAACCTTTGAAACTTGGTATGTAGGTTCTAGAGAGGTTGTAACAATTCAGCAAGATGATGATCCTGAGGATGGTTTTGATGGAGGCGCAAAAACTTCTAAGGACTATAACGTTTATTACCTTATTGGTGGTAAAGGTGAGTTTGAAACTATTGGACAAACTAAATACTTATTTATTGGTGACTCTTTGAATGGTCAAGCAGATATCGATCTATACAGAAGAGCATTGATTGCATCGATTAATAAAGTCAGAGATTCTGATTCAGGTGAGTTTTTTAAAGAAGATTACTTTACTGTAGTATCTGCTGAACCGGTAGATCCTGATGGAACTTCTGCAACAGGCATTAGAACAGGTTGCTATGATTTTGACGATAGCGTTTATTGTATAGGTGATATGGATACAGCCATCTTTGATGTTTTCCTGCCTGACAACACATTAGTCTCAACACTAACCAGAGTTCAAGGCAGAGGCGTAAACCTTGGTAATAGAAATATACAGAGAATTAGAGAAGATAATCCTGAAAGAACAAGCAATACACTCATGCATGAGCTTGGGCACGCTCATGGATTTATGGGTGATGAATACAGATCAAGTGATGACAGGGATGTGAGCGCTTATGCCGATCTAAATATAAATACCAGCACCCAATCTACCGCAACGTTGGTTAAATGGAGCCACCACTTTGAGGATAATTTTAATATTCTTGGTAGGGATATTCTTGTTTGTTATAACTACGCCGATGGAACTATTTCGGATAGAGACGATCAAGGTATTGTTGTTGAGGACTGTGGCTGTTTTGCAAATGAATGGGATGAAAATGGTAATTTTGTAAGAAAAAATCCTGAATGTAATAAAGTTGGTCATTTTGAGGGTAACTACTATGGTTTATATGACAACTATAGACCTAATTACTGCAATATTATGGATTCGTGCTCAAGCGGTGGTTATGGAGCTGTTAATTCTGAAGGTTTTGCCGTAGGTTCATTACAAAATCAAGGCTTTTATGATCCAGGTAATGCTTCAACAATTACTAATGATCAAGGGCAGGTAACAGGCTGGCGTATAAGCTTAGATGTTCAATACAACCCAGAAAAGGTTTCAGTTAAGTGGTTTGTTAATGGTGTTGAAGATACTTCAAAAGAGAATCAATTGTCAGTGACTTTTAACAGGCCGTCTGATAACAGTATACAAATTTATACATACAAGGGTGTTGATCTTTCAGGAACTATTATTGCTGAAGATGATCCTTTGGATAAATGGGATTTTTATAGAGGCTTGATGCAATCTGATTGGTATTGGGTTGATGAAAATGGAAATTCAACAAGAGATCCAGTTGATGCAGTTAGAGAAGAGTATCAATATGGATATATGTATGGGCCAGTTGGTGGCTCATGGGGAGTAAATTGGGCAAGATGGTAAAAATAATTAAAATTTCGTTTGTTGGTATATTTTCACTCTCGCTTTTTGCAAGTGATGTCTTAGAAAAGAATATAGATCTAACAAAACTTTCAAAAATTGAAGACGGAGATGCTTTAGTTTTAACTCTTAAAGGAAGTAAAGATGGCCTATCTCTTAAAAAATCTGTTATAGAAAAACCAAATTATAATGTCATAACAAAATACAAAGCTTTTAATAAAAGAGATGAATTTGTATTAAGAGTTTTAGATAAAAATAAGACTGAGGTTGCTGTTATAGGATTAGGAAACCCTTTTTACATTCATGCACAGCATATTGATCACGAAGGTAGCAAGGATTTTGGAACCTATATTGATAATCAAGATATAAATGCTGTTATCCCTCTAGGCCTTGATGCTTCTTATGTTGTATTAGCATCTCAAGATCCATTTGGTTTGTATGATATTAATGAAATTTCTCTTCTTGAGCCTTTAGTAAAAAAATAAATATTTATAATCAATAACACTAATTTTAGCCCTTTAAATGTTGTTGAAAGCTTTAAGATTAAAGGTTATATTACACATCCTTAATTGCGGTACTAGCTCAGTTGGTAGAGCGTCTGCTTGCCAAGCAGAAGGCCGCCGGTTCGAGACCGGCGTACCGCACCAATTTCTTAAAAATCTTTCATTTTGTGTGTCATAATTCTTGCATGAAATTAAAATTACTCCCGCTATTATTTCTATTGATTTCTTGCGGTGCTGGCTCATCATCAGATTCAAATTCAGGTGACGATAGATCTGTTACTCCTCCACCCAACTCACCTATAAGTTGTACAAAAGCATTAAATACTAATGTTTGTAATTTTGAGCACAAGGGTCTTGAAAGATCTTTCTATATTCATGCCCCAACTAATATTGAACAATTAGAAAAGATACCGCTTCTATTTGTCCTTCATGGATTTGGAGGTAGTGCCGAGAGAATTATGGGGTATTCAAACTTTCAATCCATTGCTGATGAAAGTAATTTTATTGCGATTTTTCCACAAGGTTCACCATTTGAAACTATATTATCTTCTGCTTCATCTCACTGGAATTCTGGAGGATGGACGGTTGGTAGTGATGTTGATGATGTGGATTTTATTAACTCTATAATAGATTGGGTTTCTGGTGAATATAATATTGATCAGGAAAGAATTTATTCTACAGGCATGTCTAATGGTGGCTTTATGAGTTATCACCTGGCATGTAATCTTAGTTCAAGGATAGCAGCTATAGCTTCTGTAACTGGTTCAATGACAAAACAAACCTTAGAAAATTGTGACCCAACTCACCCAACGCCAATTCTTCAAATTCATGGCGCTGCAGATGCCACAGTTCCATATAGAGGAAATTCAGCTCTAGGCATGGAGAGTATTCCAGTTAGCTTGAATTATTGGGCAACATTTAATGCGTGCAATCCTGAGCCGATTGTTGCCGTAGCTGATTTTTTTGAAGAGAGCTATTCAATTGAATATTGGAGTTATGAAAATTGCTTAAACAATACTCAGGTCGATCTTATACTTCATAGCACTATGGGACATTTTTGGCCATCAATGGATTCTCATAGCATATCTGCTTCTTCGGATATCTGGAGCTTTTTGTCAAAGTACAATATAAACGGCCTCATTGAATAAATATAATTTTTATATATAAAATTTGTTCGCCTAGTTAATGTAGGTAGTATCATCAATTAATAATAATTATCTAAACAGGGAGAGTTTAATGAGAAAATTAATTGCATTTATGATGTTATTTAGCATCAGTTCTTTTGCTCAAGATGCAGAGCAATACAAATATGATCCGAGTGAATCAGATAATCCAGCAGAATATTACATTGGATCATTCAATAAAGGTAAAGACCTTGAAGACCTCGTTGATTGGTATGGTGATTTTGCAGAATTCGCTGAAAGCAAAGGCTCAGTTTATGAAAATATGACAGTATCAATTCTTACACCATACTTTCATAATGATCTAACAACTCATGATGTTATGTGGGTTAGTACATTTCCATCTCAGTCTGAGCAGTTTTTAGGTCTTGAGACATGGGTAACTGGAGGAGGTGCTGAACTTATGAAAAAGCTTCCTATCACTAATACTCAAGTTGTTAACACATGGCAATGGAATATTTCACAACCATCTACAATGGGTCCTGGAGATTCTGCATATGCCATATATTCAACATGCGAATTAGAAGAAGGGTACAACATGAGACAGGTTTATGATGCTTATGTTGATATGGCTAAGTATGCTCAATCAGTTGGTGATACAGTAGGAAGAAAAATGATAGTCCCTACTGCAGGTCATTCATTGCCTGATGGTAAGGATTTTGTAAGGCTTATGTATACCGCATCAATTAGCTCAATGGGAGAGAATGCCGAATTATTTTGGGAAAAGATAGCTGAGTCAGAGGCTGCACAAAATCTTAAAGGCTTTTCATGCTCAAATGCTAATTCTTATGTTGGATTAATAATGAGATAGTCTTAAGATCTCCAAAAAAGGGCGCTTTATGCGCTCTTTTTTTATGTATCTTTTTTAGATATTTTCATTTTTTCCTTATTTAATATTTCTGTTATATTAGCTTTAGGTAATTTATTTTTTAATGGGAGAGAAAAAATGAGAAAACTATTAACTCTATGTTTAACTTTTTCATTTGTAGTAATTGCAGATGATCATGTTGAAGATAAACCTAAATATACGCCAAATAAAGCTGAGTACTATATTTCTACTTTTAAAGAAGGTAAGGATATGGACGACATGATGCGTTGGTCAAAAGAGTGGGCTACATGGGCGTCAAAAGGAGATGCTGGCGAAGCTTTCAAAGAGTACAGAGCTAGCATGTTAGTTCCAATGTATGGCAATAATTTAAATCAAGTTGATTTCATTTGGCTTGGGATTACACCAAACCCCGAAGAGCAATACAAAGGCAATGATTATTGGTTTACAAATGGTAATGATTTATTGAAAAAACTGCCTGTAAACAATAACCAAGTTATTGATACATGGCAGCGAACTGTTTCAGAAACTCCAGATGGCAATGCTGGGTATGTAGTATATTCAGACTGCAAATTAGGAGAGGATGTAAAAATGGTAGATTTTTATGATGCTTACTTTGCATATGCAGAAGCGGCAAAAAAGTTAGGAGATGTTGCTGGTAGAAAATTAATTTGGCCAGGTGCAGGAACCGGGTCAGAATGGGATTATGATTTTGTTCAAGCTGTATTCACATCAACCATAGCTGATTATGGAAAAAACTGGGTAAATTTTTGGGAAAACGCAGAAGAAATGCCTGAACTTCAAGCATTGCAAGCTCTTGGCGGTTCTTGTGCTAACGAGAGAACTTTTGGAGTAATTCCTGTAAAATAATTTTTAAATTGTTTTAATTAAAGGAGGTTTTTAACCTCCTTTTTTTTTAGTAATGCATAATAGTGAATATGAACAATCTTTCAGATCACTTGGCAATTATTGGAGCAGGAATATCTGGATTAGCTCTTGGTTGCACCATAGCTAAAGAGGGCCATAACTCTATCATCTTCGAAAAAAATAAAGAATTAGGTTCACATGGTGCAGGTATTTCTATTTCACCAAATGCTATAAAAGTTTTTGAAGATCTTGAAATGAAAAATCATCTTATTAATTCTTCAGAGCTTGCTTCAAAATCTGAGATATTTTCATATGATGAATGCGTTTATTCAGCAAACTCTCAGGTAAGGACAACATCTAGAGAGAGCTTATATAAAATTCTTTTGGATGAATATATTTCATTAGGCGGTAGTATTTATTTTGAGCATGAACTGGAAAATATTGATACATATGAAAGAAATATTTTTTTCAAGAATGGAAATAGTTATAAAGTTCGTCATATAGCTGCATGCGATGGAATAAAATCAACTTGCAGAAAGGTATTTTTTGAGTCAAATATAGAGCCAGTCTATAGTGGTTACTCTGCATGGAGAGGATTTGTAAAAAATAGCCAAAATTCTGTAAGAATAAATCTTGCTAAGAATTCTCACGTTGTTAGGTATCCCATCAATAAAAAGATAACAAGCTTCGTTGGTGTGGTTAAGACAAATAAAAAATACAAAGAACAATGGAAGGCTGAAGGAAATCTGAAAGATATGCAGAATGACCTATCAATGCATCCATCAAAACTAATTTCTGATTTATCTCACGCTGATCATTTATATAAGTGGGGCATATATACAAGACCGCAAATTAAAACTTTGGTTAAAGATGGCATCACATTATTGGGTGATGCCGCTCATCCCATTGTTCCATTTTTAGGCCAGGGTGGCTGCATGGCTCTTGAAGATGCTTATATTTTTGGAAAGTTGTTCGCAAAGAATATTAATAACATTGAACAAGCTCAATCTAAATACGAGCAGATCAGGCTTCCAAGACTAAAATTTATAAAACAAATATCTGAAAATCAGGGCAAGCTATACCATCTTTCTAACCCACTTCTAATTAAAGGAAGAAATTTTTTAATGAAGCTATCAAATAAATATACAGATAAAAGAATCCAAAGAATATGGGACTACAATCCTGATGAAGTTATTTAGATCTTAATTCTGTTATATAATTTTTAGATGAGCATACTAAATAAAATTAAAAGTTTTTTATTCAAAAGCAACCCTTCTAATTTAGATGAAGATAAGGCATCTGATTTAAAACACGGGTTATCAATTTCAAATGACATTAAATCTGTTTTGGAAGATGAAATCTTGCCAGGATTAGATATTAACGCAGAAAAGTTTTGGCATGACTTTGAGAAAATAATAGATAAGTTCTCACCTACAAATAGATTATTGCTTGAAAAAAGAGAAGATATTCAAAAAAACATTGATGCTTGGCATCTTGAACGAAAGGGTGCTACGCATAATCATGAAGAATACAGATCTTTTTTAGAAGAGATTGGTTATATAGCTCCCAGAAGTAATGATTTCACCATTACAACTTCTAAAGTAGACCCTGAAATCAAAACTATCGCCGGGCCACAGTTAGTTGTGCCTGTTATGAATGCTAGATTTGCTCTTAATGCTGCTAATGCAAGGTGGGGTAGTTTGTATGATGCCCTTTATGGTACTGATATGATTTCTGAGGATAATGGTGCCCAAAGAGAGGGTGGATATAATCCTGTTAGAGGGGATAAGGTTATTGAATTCGCTAAAAATTTTCTTGATGAGACAATCCCTCTTGAAAATGGATCATATAACCATGTAACAGGTTTTGAATTTATTGATCATAATATTGTTGCAAAACTATCTGATGGCTCGACATCTTCTTTAATAGATAAAGAGAAGTATATTGGTTATAGGGACAATGGTAATGATTCTATCGATCTGCTTTTTCAAAACAATAACCTTCATTTTGAAATTCAAATTGATAGATCTCATCCTGTTGGCGAAACAGATTTAGCTGGTATTAAAGATATTTATATAGAATCTGCTATAACCACGATACAGGATTGTGAAGATTCAGTTGCTGCTGTTGATGGTCAGGATAAGGCTTTGGTTTATAGAAATTGGCTTGGATTAATGAAAGGTGATCTATCTGATACATTTATGAAAAAAGGATCATCCCTGACGAGAAAACTTAATCCTGACAGAGACTATATTTCTAAAGCAGGTGAAAAGATAACTCTTCCTGGCAGAAGCATGATGCTTGTAAGAAATGTTGGGCATCTTATGACAAATCCTGGTGTCTTAGATTCAAATGGAAATGAAGTTCCCGAAGGAATAATGGATGCGATGTTTACAATATGTATAGCAAAACATGATCTTGAAAATAATTGTAATCATCAAAACTCAAGAACAGGAAGTGTATATA
>CBFHRY010000039.1:0-8652 GCA_965658385.1 Gammaproteobacteria bacterium | reverse complement strand
AATAGATGTAAGGCAAGTTAAAGCTAATGTTGTTAAAATGCTTGCAGATAATCCTCAGGGCTCTGTAGTTATTCAAGCAGATGAAAAAGCAGTTGCTGACACTATAATTAAGGTTATGGATGGCGCAAGAGAGGCTGGAGTCTCAGCAATTTCATTAGCATCAGAACCAAAATAAGATTTAAAGTAAATGGATTCAGTTCTTAAGATACTATCTCTACCTCTTGGAATAATACATGGATTATATGTAAAAGCATTCAATACTAATAAATGGGTTGCAGGTGTTACTTTTTCTGTTCTGATAACCACAATACTTTTTTCTGTGATGGTTTTGCTTATATCTCTTGGTGATATGGCAATGAAAGAGGATAAATCAGTAAAACTTGCTGATATTGTAATGCCTGAGAGGCAAATAGATACTTTCATGACAGAAGTAGACAAGCCGGAAAAGCCAGAGGAGCAACCAGAAGACATAGCACAACCCGATGTTGATCTTCAGCCGCTTACTGGGCTTGATGTAACCATAAGTAAGCCTAAAGCTCAAAAAATGACAGGAGGAAGTTTTTTTAGGGATGGTGAATATATACCATTATTTAAAGTAACTCCTATATATCCAAGAAGAGCTCAGGAAAGAGGTACTCAAGGTTATGCTTTGGTTAAATTTACTATTACTGAAAGTGGCACTGTAGAGAATGTAGAGCCTGTAGAGGGTTTTTGTGGAGATCCTACAAACCCTGATACAGAGTTCAGACCATGTACAATGTTTAATAGCGCCTCTTCAAGGGCTGCATTAAAATTAAAGTATAAGCCTAAAATAGTTGATGGAAAGGCTGTTGCTGTTGATGATGTGCTTCATAGATTTACATTTATATTGGCGGAGGATGATTAGAATGAAACTAAATAAGAAATTATTCAAAGCAATTTTTATATCCTTTTCACTTTTATTTATCCCAATTGAAACGAATGCACAAAGCTCAGCAAAATCTGATCAAAAAATTAAGTATAAAAAAGCAAGAGCACTTCAATCTTCTACAGCAAAAAGAATGGCAAAAGTTTATGAAGCTTTAGAAAGAATTGATGAAGAAACTGGTAAAGAAGATCCTGACTACGAAACTGCCAAAGAATTATTGGGAGACCTCAGAGATGATGCCCAGAACTTAAGAAGTTATGACAGGTCTGTAGTATGGAATTCATGGGGCTACATGTACATAGTTGATGAAGAGGTAGATCTTGCAATTGATGCATATACAAAATTAATTAACGAGCCCGAGGTAACTCTGGGTTTAAGAAATGCAGGTCTATTAACTTTAGCTCAGCTATTCATGGCCAATGAAGAATTCCAGAAATCAGTAGATTTTTTACTAGAGTGGATGACGCAAGTTGAAAAAGTTACAGCTCAATCATGGTCAATATTAGCTACAGCTTATTATCAGCTTGGTGATTTTGATAAGGCTCTTCTTAATATGGAGAAAGCCATAACACTTGCTGAGGAAGAGGGCTATAAACCAAAAGAAAACTGGTACATAGTAATTGTTGCATCTGTAGAAGAACTCAAAAACAAGATCGGGCCTAAAAAAGCCATGTTGAAGCAAGTTGATATCTACGAAATACTTGTAAATCTATATCCAAAAAAATCATATTTTGTAAGGCTTGGACAGACTTATGGACAGCTTGATAGAGAAAAGGATTTCATGGTGACACTAAATTCAGCATATTTAAAAGACTTGCTTGATAAAGAAACTGAATACGTGACTTTAGCTCAATTGTTATTGCTTAATCAAAATCCATACCAGGCTGCCAAGGTCCTCGAAGCTGGAAGAATAAAGAAAGTTATTCGAGTTGATGACGAAACAAAAGAAGAGAGCTTGGTTAGTGTTGTAAAGGACTCCGAAAAAAATCTTAGATTGCTTGCTGATTCCTGGAGAATGTCACAGGAAATTGATAAAGCTATTCCTATTTTAGAAAAAGCAGCAAAGATGTCTAAAGAGGGTAAAAACTATGTGCTTTTAGGCAATTTATATCTCGCAGAAGATAAGCTAGAACTTGCAATTGATTCAATTAAAAAAGGTCTTAAGAAAGGAAAAATTTCAAAAGTATCTCAAGTTCATCTTACATTAGGACAAGCATATTTTGAGTTGCAGCAGTTTGATGAAGCCAAAAAGCAGTTTGGAATCGCAGCTAGAGATAAAGATAAAAAAGTTATAGCAACTGCAAATAACTGGATAAGGTACACTGAGAATGAAGAAGTAAGGGTTAAGAATCTCGCACTGAGAAGAGAATTTATTAAGAATTCTTGATATAAGTCTTTACGCTGAAGTCATATTCATTTTCTTCATCTTTCTTATAGTCAATTGTGCTTTCAAGACTCCAATCAGTTAAATCAATTTCAGGGTAGAAAACATCGCCATCAATCTCGCAATCTACAACTGTTAAAACAAGTTTGTTGAAATACTCTACGGATTCTCTAAAAAGATACCCGCCACCAATGATTACAACCTCTTCTCCATCTGGCACACTATCAACAGCGTCCTGCATATTTGTAAAAATCGATGCACCATCTATTGATTTAATAGTATTTGAGATTACAAAATTAGTTCTATTTGGCAAGGGCCTCCCAATGGATTCAAAAGTCTTTCTTCCCATTAAGATTGTTTTGTTTGTTGTGTATTCTTTGAAGTGCAGCAGGTCGCGTTTTAGCTTCCAAGGCAAGTCATTATCTTTGCCTATTACATTATTTTTTGAAACTGCTACCAGGTGAGATACTATCATTTATATAGCCATTTTTGCTTTGATTGGAGGATGATGCTCATACCCTTCTAACTTAAAATCTTCTATTGATAGATCTTTTATTTCATCGATAGAGCTTACATTAGGCATTTTTAATTTAGGCAGAGGAAGAGGTTCTCTTGATAGCTGCTCTTTTACTTGCTCTATAGAATTGCTATAGATATGAGCATCACCAAATGAATGAACAAAATATTTTGGCTTTAGATCAAGAATATTTCCAAGAATAGATAATAATAGGGCATAACTGGCAATATTAAATGGAACACCAAGAAACATGTCAGCACTTCTTTGGTACATATGGCAACTAATAGTGCCGTTACTTATATAATATTGAGACATAACGTGACAGGGCGGAAGCGCCATCTTATCTAGTTCATTTACATTCCATGCAGATAGAATATGTCTTCTTCCATCTGGATTAACTTTAAGGTCATTTATAAGTTTTTTTATTTGATCAGTACCCGACCAATTTCTCCATTGCACACCATAAACCGGACCAAGCTCTTTAATTGTATCTGTATTTATATAGCCAAGTTCTTTTCCTTGATTGTCAGCATTATCTGTCCATATGGTAGAGAATTTTGAAAGGTCTTTTAATTCACTTCTTGGCTTGTTATATCTTATTTCAGCTAGTCTTCTTTCATCACTAGAGCCTTCTAAAAACCACAAGAGTTCTGAAACCACCCCTTTCCATGCAAGAGACTTTGTAGTTACCGCAGGAAATCCATCCGAAAGGTCAAATTTAAGCTGATGGCCGAAAGATGAAATGGTGCCAGTCTTGGTTCTGTCATCCTTGACCTCGCCGTTTTCTAAAATATATTCTAAAAGATCTAGATATGCTCTCATTAAGCTTTCCTGGAATAGTTAAATATTATTAAGCCAGTAATAATCATAGGTATACAAAGTATTTGTCCCATACTTAAATCAAATACAAGAAACCCTAAATGCGAATCAGGCTGTCTATAATTCTCAATTATAAATCTAATCAATCCATAAAAGATAAGAAAAGATGAGCAAACTATGCCTTTTTTATTATTATTTGAATATATGAATCTTAAAAGAAAAAATAAAATAAGACCCTCTCCAAAAGCTTCATATAATTGAGAAGGGTGTCTAGTAAGCCCTAAATAATCAGTGGGAAATATAAAGCCCCAATTTCCATCTGTTTGTCTTCCATAAAGCTCGCCATTTAAGAAATTTCCAATTCTAACTAGACCAAGTCCAATTGGCATTGAGAGTGTTAGCGCATCACACAATTTTAAAAATGAAATATTATTCTGTTTTGAAAAAATATAAAAACTTAAAGCAACCCCAAGCAACCCCCCATGAAAACTCATCCCTCCCTGCCAAACATAAAAGAGTGATAGCGGATTTGATATAAGTTGCTCTGTTCCATAAAAAAGCATGTAGCCAATTCTTCCTCCTGCAAATGCTCCAAGGAATAAACCATATGTGAATACAAGATCGCTGACTTTTTCATTTGAAAAATTAAAGCTTTTTATAATTTCATGGTTTCTAAGAAACAGGTAAATAAATACCGCTGAAAGTAGCCAAGTAATGGCATAGTATTGAATTTTTATTGGACCTAGTTCAAATAGGCTCGGGTTATTAAAAAAATCTGATAATTCTATAATCATATTTATGTCTAAAAAAGCATGTATGCTGAGATTACAACCATCATAATTGAAAATAAAATACTTAACATCTTATCTGATATAGAGTGTGCAATATTTGCACCAATCGATGCTGTAAAAACACTACTTAATGATATGCCAATTAATGCTGGAAGGTAGACATAACCAAGACTATGCTCAGGTAAATTTGAATTATCCAAACCAAGCACAATAAAAGAAATAGAACCAAACAAAGCTATAGGAACACCGCATGCAGCAGCAGTCCCAATACATACCTTCATATCTAGGCCAGAATATTTAAAGAAAGGGACTGTAAAGCTACCGCCCCCAATACCAAGTATTGTTGAAATTACACCAATGCCAGAGCCGCTTATAAAGGCAATACCGCTTGAGGCTTTAAAAGTCTTAATTTGATTTTTAGCAATATAAATCTGAATAGCTATCAATAAAGCAAAAATCCCAATTATTTTTCTGAGGACTATTCCATCAAGCAAGTTAGCCACAAATGCTCCAGCAATACAGCCAATTGATATACCTATTGCCACAGGATAAAAGGCTTGAAAATTAATAGCATTTTTATAAAAGTGAGCTCGAGCTGATGATAAGCCTGTAAAGAAAATTGTGGACAAGGAAGTCCCAACAGCTAAATGCGTAACATATGAATCATTAAAACCTAAAGATAAGAAAATGAAAGTTAATATCGGAACAATTAAAATTCCTCCACCTACACCAAACATTCCAGCAAGAATGCCTGCCATAGAACCAGCAATTAGATATGAAATCAACTCAACCAACATTCTTAAACTCTTTATTATATTTACTAAGTAATTCTATCAATACGTTTTGGTAAACGTCTTTTTTAAAAGATACTATCTTAGATAACGGATGCCAATATGATACCCAGGCATAATCATTAAACTCATCATCAGGATTATTATCAAAAGAAACTTTAATAGGATTTTTTAACTTCAACATGAACCACTTTTGTTTTTGGCCAACAATACCCCTTTTTTTAAAAAGAGGTTTTATTATAGTTTTAGGTACTTCATATTTATACCAAGTCTTTGTTTCGCCTAGAATTCTTGTTGATTGAAATTTAATACCCACCTCTTCAAACATTTCTCGTTTAGCAGCCGAAATAGCTGCCTCATCTTTATTGATGCCGCCCTGAGGAAATTGCCATTGATGATTATCTTTTCTTTTGCATAGCAAGACCCTCCCACTATCATTTACAATAATTAGTCCTACGTTTAACCTATAAGCATTATCTTTTTTCATTTTTAATACGATATGAAATTAACAATTTTTGATCTTGATAATACCATCCTCAAAGGAGATTCAGACTATTCTTGGATTAATTATTTAATTGATTTGGGTATGGTTGATAAAAAAACCTATGGAGAAAAAAACCAATACTTCTATGACAAGTACTATGACGGAAATCTTGATTATGATGAATGGGCAGAATTTGCTTTGTCTACAATTAAAGGTAAAAGCCCTGATCAGATAGAGGAATTAATATCAGGCTTTATGAACAAGATCATTGAGCCGATTATAAACATTTATGCACTTAGATTAATTCATAACCATAATCATGAACATGACATTATGTTGCTTGCTTCTGCTACTAATTCTGTGATTGTTGAACCAATAGCTAAAAGACTTGGCTTTCAAAATATTATTTCAAGCGAGGCAGAGATTTGTGATGGTTTATATACGGGAAAGATTTTAGGCACACCTGCTCTTGGAGAGGGTAAACTTAAAAAAGTTGAAGAGTGGGCGTATAAGAACAATATCTCGATTACTGAAGGCAGTACTTTTTACTCTGATTCAATCAATGATTTTCCATTATTGAGTGTAGTTGAATATCCTGTTGCTGTTAATCCAGACAATCAGTTAAGGGAAATATCTATTAAAAATTCTTGGAAAATAATAGACTTACCTTAATCTGTAGAGCTGATTTTTTCAGCAACAATTTCAGCTGTTGCAGCACTTAAAGTCCACCCTAAATGGCCATGCCCTGTGTGATAGAAAACTCCTGGCATTTTACTTTCATGAGTTAGAGGCATCATATTAGGCGTCATTGGTCTTAGTCCTGCCCATGGGGTGTATGATTCTGTGCTTACCTCAGGAAAAAATTCTTTTACCCATCTTAATAATGGTCTGATTCGATCCTGTCTAATATCAGTATTTATTCCAGCAAGCTCAGCAGTTCCAGCTACTCTAAATTTATCTCCAAGCCTGCTAGCAACAATTTTTACTGGCTGGTCTATCAAAGAAACCATTGGAGCGCCTTCTTGTGATTGCTCATTTTTAAGATCTATCGTCACGCTATAGCCTTTAACAGGATAGACATTCATAGAATCTCCAAGCTTGTTTGCAAAATTCTGAGTATTAACACCAGCACAAATTACAACATTTTCATACTCTTCGATGTCAAGATTTTGTCCATCATCATATTCAACAAGTATTTTATGGCCCCTTTGTGATAGGTTGCTAACCGAAGTGTCTGTAAGAATGCGAACATCATATTTTTCAACCAATACTTTCTCAAGATTAATGCAGAACTTATGTATGTCGCCGCTTGCATCTGACTTTGTGTAGACACCGCCTACTATCTTGTTTTTATTATTAGCTGTAGTTAGAGAGGGCTCCAATGCAATAACCTCATCAGGTGACATTACCTCCCATTCCATGCCAGGTTGCTCTATCCAGCTCTTCTTACCTACATCTTCTTTAAACTCTTTCTGTGAATCATAAAATCTCAAGATACCTTTTTTAAGTAGATCAAACTCAATATTTTCTTCATCAGCAATTTTAAAGTAAACATCTCGTGCTCTTTTAGCTAATTCAATGGTATGAAGAGTATTATCTTTATGAGTACCTCTTAGTGTTTCTGCTAAGAAGCCAAACATCCATTTATATTTTTGAATATTTGGAGCAGGATTAAAAAGAAGAGGGGCATCAGCTTTAAACATCCACTTAAGACCATTTGCTATATTTTTAGGTGTATTCCATGTCTCTGCATTACTTGCACTCAATTGACCGCCATTAGCATAACTTGTAGCCATTGCTGGATACCTTCTTGAATCAATTATTGTTACTTTAAAGTCTCTTTTTGCAAGAGCATATGCCGTCGTTATTCCGGCAATACCAGCGCCAATTACAGCAATTTTTTTCATAATTTCATTATCTCATATATCTTTATTTAAGTATTTAATGGTAATTAAATTCACAAGTATTTCGATATAATGAGAGAGAAAATTGATTAGTAAATGAGAATCATTTACTATTGTGACATTATTTTTTAAATATTAATCCTCATGAGTGAATTTATTATAGTTTTTAGGGAAGTTTTAGAGGCCTCCTTGGTTGTTGGAATAATTTATCTACTTTTAGAAAAATCTAATTTAAAGGACCACTTTAAAAAACTTTGGCTTGGCGTTGGGGCAGCAATAGCTGCCAGTATTGCAGTTGGATATTTAGTAATACTTGCTAAAAATTCTCTAGGTAATAATTCAACTCAGGCTTTATTTGAAGGTATTTTTCTATACTTAACTGCGGTTTTAATATGGTATGTAATTTTTTGGCTTTCAAAAAATGTATCAGATAAAAAAGAATTAGAGTCCAGCACCCTTAATGCAATCACGATTTCATCGTGGGGTGTATTTTTTGTAGTTTTCTTTGCAATCCTTAGGGAGGGGTTTGAGACAGCTATTTTTTTAATATCTAGCCTATCAATTACAGGAACTTTTTCTTATATAGGATTTTTCATTGGGGCTATTTTAGCAATTCTAATTGGCTACTTAATTGTTATACAGGGACGAAAGGTCGATATTAGAAGTATATTTAAATACTCAACATTATTATTAGTCTTTTTAGCATCTGGAATGATTGCATACGCTACGCATGAGGTAGAAGAATATATAGTAAAGTCAGAGATCATTGAGGACTTTAACTCAGATGATATTTATAGACCTTGGGATATCCTTAAGCCAAAAGATTCTTTATCAGAGTCTGATACAACTTTCATGTACACATATGATGGGTCAAAAGGAAAGTATATTCACCTATTTCATGACAAGGGAAGTGTAGGTGTTTTTCTTAAAGGTTTTTTTGGATACAACAGCAATCCTAATTTGCCAGAATTAGTGTTATGGCTACTGTCACTGTTCTTTGGTCTAAGAATGTGGAGAGGATTTTATTATTAATTGTCTGAGAGTTTTTTCTTGGT
>CBFHRY010000038.1:2599-8860 GCA_965658385.1 Gammaproteobacteria bacterium | reverse complement strand
TTTTAGCTTTGTTAAGAGCAAAGTCAACTATCGATGTCATGAATTACTGACTAACACCTTTTGATCATCTTCAACAAATCCTTGCCCTTGAGTGATTAATTGAATTTGATTTGGGATACCTGTAACCCAGATACCATCCTCAGAATCTTCTAAAATAGTTACAGGTAAAAATTTAACAATCTCTAGGTCTCTTATGACCTTAATACCAAGAATACCCTTATCATTTAACATTAAGACTGAGGGAGTGATCTTATGAGCTTTAATTTTAGAGGTCTTTATTATCATCTCAGAAGTGATTCCATCTCTTATAACACCATTTTTATTTTCAATTTCTGCTTCTACTTTAAATGTCCTAGTTAGGCTCGAAGCGCTTTTTGAAACAAATGTAAGCTTGCCTTCAATAGTTTCACCAGTTATCAAGTTAAGAACCACTTGCTGACCTTCGGTAACTTTATTAATATCAGACTCAGGAACTTCAGCTACAAATGTTATTGGATTTAATTGAATTATGGTCGCACAAATTTGACCTCTCTCTAAAAAGTTGCCCGGTTTAACAATCTTTTCGATATAACCCGAAAAGGGTGCCTTCACTTCGGTTCTATTTAATTCTACTATTCCAAGACTGCACAAAACAGAATCTTTTTGAATGAAGTCACCTTGCCTAGAGCCTATCTTTACAACCTCACCTGATGTTTTTGCTTTTACCTCAACTCTAGTCTCTGAAACGGTTGTTGATTTTAATTTAATCAAGGGCTGATATGCCACTGCAGTGCTAACAGATGTTGCAACCGTAAAAAGATCTTTTTTAACAACCAGAGCTTTTTTTTCTTCTTTAAATTGCCCAGAAAGTAGGGTTAAAAGAGCAATTATAAAAATTGCTAAAGAAATTCTTATGTTTTTGTTCATAGTCTATATATTGTGCTTTTTCCTTAACTTTTCAAGTAATCTTGGGTTTAATGGTGCAAGCATCTCTTCATCATTTTTTAATCTTGGTAAAGAAAAATCAGATCCTGACAAAGCATCTTTTTTTAGTTTTGAATATATTTTTGAGAAAGCATGAAAAAGTTCTTTGGAGTCTTTTTCATCCATAAGATTCCACCCTATCTTTTTTCCAGAAAAATAAACAATGGGATGTGACCATTTGTATTCTTGTCTTGGAGAGTATGATTTACGAGCTTCAATATACGCCTCTTCAACAGAGGGAAATCCATCGATTGAAGATATATCATTGCAAGCTTTAATAAGGTCAGTAAGTGTCGGGAGATAGGGCTGGCTTTCAACCACTGTATCAGTTGCATCAAGAATTACTTGAGAACTAAATTTTTTTAAACTAGAAGCCCACAACTTTTTGCCCTCAGACAGTCTTTGATCGGTCCCGAAAACCTTATAAAATTGATAATGGTATGCAAGCTCAAGCTTTAAAAACAAGGCATCAATTGCATCGATAAACTCTTTTTTATTCAAAGTTAAGTTCCTCTGCCCAGGATTTATCCTTTTTTCTTTCTTCAAACTCTTTTTGGAAAGACCCTGGTTCAGAATGGTTTTTGCTTTTTTCATTTTGATCTTTATCTTTAATTAGGTGTCTTCTTTTTACATGATCGATAAATTTAGAGTTCCATGTGTTGAAAGCTGCACCATTATCAGTCCAGTATAATATAAACTCTGCAAGGTAGCTTATCGCAGTTTCCTTTGAGATCTCAGAAAGAGCAAGAATTTCAAATACATCCTCGCTTGGTAACCAGTCTTTTGTTATTGGGAAAGGTAGGTTTTTGTTAGAGTTATTTTCTTTAGCCCATTCACGTCTAATGTAATCAATAAATGTGCTATTCCAGTTATTTCTTTGTTGACCTCTTTCAAGCCAATAAATTTTGAATTCTGTTAGTTTACTTTCAATAAATTCGCTATCCACAGACCCCATTCTGAGAACTTCTATCGCTTCATCAGAGGGCTTCCATTTATCTGTAATAATATTTTTTTCAAAATTACTTGCTCTTGGAAGTTTTAAGTTAGAGGGTGAAGTTTTTTTTTCAGTCAAATCATTATCTAATAATCTAAATCTAGCTAACTCATTAATACTATTTTTTATCACAGAACCATCTATGAAAGACAATTCATTTTTTAATGCTGTGAGTAATTTATCCTTAGAACTTATATTCTTATATTTATTTTCTTTAGTTTTTTCAAGAATAATAGCACTCTCAATTGAGAGGGTTTCAGCAACCTCCTTTGAAAAGGATATTTTGTCATCTGACATAAGAAAATTATTTCTCTCTTCTGTCTGAAACAGATTTATTTAAAATTTCTAAACATTTGCTAGTATCATCTAAATTAATGCATGCATCAGTAATACTTTGGCCGTATTTTAAATTAGAAGAAATGCTTTGATTTCCTTCATTAATGTGACTTTCGATCATAACTCCTTTCAAATTATGGTTTCCAGAAGAAACTTGATCACCAATATTTTTGATTACATTGATTTGTTCTTTAAACTTTTTTTGACTATTACCATGGCTTGCATCCACCATAATTGATTCATTTACCTCTGCTTCCTTAAGAGCAGTTAATGTTTGATTAATTGAATCCTCGTCATAGTTTGGACTTTTGCCGCCCCTTAGAATTATATGAGCATCACTATTACCAGCAGTTTTTAGCATAGCAATTTCTGCTTCTTTTGTTGCACCAAGGAATACATGCGAGTGATTAGCAGCCTGAATCCCATCTATAGCTGCCTTTAAGCTTCCATTTGTTCCATTTTTTATTCCTATTGGACAAGAAAGTCCCGATGCTAACTCTCTATGAATTTGACTCTCAGCAGTTCTTGCTCCTATAGCACCCCATGAAATTAGATCTGTTACATATTGAGGCGAAATTGGATCTAGAAATTCAGTGCCCGCTGGCATATCAAGGCCAGCAATATCAATTAATAGCTTTCTTGCCATTTCTACACCTTTGGAAATTTTATAACTACCATCTAGATCTGGATCATTAATTAAACCCTTCCAGCCAACTGTAGTTCTTGGTTTTTCAAAATAAACTCTCATTACAATTAGTAAGTTGTCTTTGTATTTATCACTTTGAGTTTTTAACCATGCAGCATATTCAAGTGCGCTTTCAGTATCGTGAATTGAGCAGGGTCCAGAAACTACAAGAAGCCTATCATCTTTGTTGTGAAGTATTTGGCTAATCTCATTTCTAGTTCCATAAACTAATTTAGATATTTCATCATTGATTGGATGTTTATTGACTAATTCATAAGGAGCAGGAACCTTCTGCCTATCTATTATTCTGGTGTTGTCAGTTAAGTAGTTCATGTTTGAATTTTATAAAATTTACTAGCCCATATTAAATGAATGATAAAAAAATAATATACAAAGTTAAAAAAAATAAAATTATTTTTTTACTTTAAAAAAAAGGTATTCCGAAGCGTCAATATTTAATATTTTATATAGACACAACATGTTGTATTAATAATGTCTTAACCTTACACTATGTAGTGTTTACTATGATAAATAGCACGCAAACACAGTTAGAAATTCCAATGGTAATGGGTCAGCCATACGAAACCCTCCCTGATGATTTATTTATACCTCCAAATGCACTTGAGCTATGCTTAGAATCATTCTCAGGTCCTATGGATCTGCTTTTGTACCTTATTAAAAAAGAAAATATAAATATTTTAGAGCTCGATGTCTCTGATATAACTGAGCAATATATTCAATATATTGAACTAATGGATATTTTAAAATTTGAGCTTGCTGCTGAATATTTGGTTATGGCTGCTACTCTAGCCGAAATAAAATCAAGAATGATGCTTCCTAGAGAAGAAAATGAGGAAGAGGAGGATGATCCTAAATTAGCTCTTATTAAAAGATTGCAAGAATATCAAAGATATAAAGCAGCATCTGAGAGCCTTGCAGCTTTGCCAAGGGTTGATCGAGATTTTTTTATTGCATCCTCAGCATTACCTAAAATTAAAACAGAAATTCCATCCCTAGACTTAAAACCTGAGGATTTAAGAGATATATTTTTTGAAGTCATAAGTAGACCAGATTTAAAATCAGACCACCTTATAGATTTCGAAGAGCTTTCAACTCAAGAAAGGATTCAAATCATTCTAGGTATTCTTTCTAAAAGAAATATTATTAGCTTCTCTAAGACTCTTAAGAAGTCAGAGGGAAGGCAAGGAGTTGTTGTTACTTTACTTGCCTCACTTGAACTTGCAAAAGACGGCCATCTTGAATTGATACAAAATGAATCAAATGAAATTTTTCTAAAATCAAAAGGGAGAATTGGAAATGAACAATGAAGTAATAAATACCATAGAAGCACTTCTTTTTGGGGCTGGGAGGCCATTAAGGTTATCAGAAATTAGATCACTTCTTGATAATAGTGGAATTAGTGAAGACTTAGCGTCAATAAAAAAATCAATCAATTTAATTGAAGAGAGGTATCAAAATACTTCGCTTGAAATCAAAGAAGTCTCATCAGGCTATAGACTTCAAATTAAAGAAAGCTACTCTCCATGTTTATCAAGTTTATGGAATGAAAAAGCTCCAAGAATTTCAAAAGCTCTTATGGAAACAATATCAATTATTGCATACAAGCAACCTGTTACTAGAGGTGATATAGAGGATATAAGAGGAGTTCATGTAAGTACTTCTAGTATAAGATCCCTTTTGGAAAGAGAATGGATTAAAGTTTCTGGTTTTAGAGATGTTCCCGGTAGGCCTGCCTTGTATATCACAACTAAACAGTTTCTAGACGACTTTAATATGAAAAGCATCTCTTCCTTGCCAGAGCTTCCTGAGCCGGTTGAGCATAATAACGAAGAACTTTTATCTGAAGTAGTTTAATTTAGTATGGCAGAAAGGCTGCAAAAATTTCTTGCAAAGTCAGGAATAGGATCAAGACGACATTGTGAATCACTTATCAAAGAAGGACTTGTAAAAGTAAATGGTGAGGTAGCAAAAATTGGCACTTCTGTATCTGAAAAGGACGAGGTTGAGTATGATGCTAAAGTTATTGAATCTAGCAAAGAAGAGCTAAAGGTTATAATACTAAATAAACCTGAGGGTGTTCTTTCATCTAATGTTAGAGAGAAAAAAATCCCGATAACTTTTGACTATTTGCCAAAAGAGGGCAGCCAAAGAAACTGGATATCAATCGGAAGATTAGATATTAATACCTCTGGACTAATGCTTTTCACAAATAACGGTAATTTTGCAAACAAATGCATGCATCCATCTTATCAAGTTGATAAGGAGTATCTTGTAAGAGCAAGAGGTGAGTTTTCTCAAGCTACTAAAGAGAAGATGTTGGAAGGTATTAATATAGATGGAAGTAGGTATAAATTTACAGATATTGTTGAAGGCGAAAAAACAGGTTCAAATCAGTGGTTCTCAGTCTGTTTAATAAGTGGTAAAAATAGAGAAGTAAGAAAAATATTTAATTACTTTGATATGGAAGTTAGCAGATTAAAAAGAACAAGATTTGGACCAATATTTCTTCCATCCACATTAGGAAAAGGTCAAACAAAACTTCTCACAGAGAAAGAAATTTCCGAGCTTTCACAATATGGAAGAAAGAGATAAGAAGGCATTAAAACACTGTATTCGTATAGCAAGATCAAATCACCATATTGAGTTTTTATCTCATTTAAATTCATTCAAACCTCCAGATCTGAGCTCAAGAATGAGTGAGAAAACATCACTAAAACTATTTATTATTAGAACAGTTATTGGTCAACAAGTTTCAGTAAAAGCTGCAGATGCTACATGGAAAAAAGTCAAACCAATTGTGAATAAGAGAACGCTTAAAAAATCTGAGTTAAAAGATATAGGCCTTTCTAAAATGAAACAAGAATATGTTTGGGGAATATTTAATTCTTTTTCTAAAAGAAAAATTTCAAAAAAATATTTAAGAGATTGTTCTATAAATGAGTTAGAGGATATTTTTCTCTGCATTAAGGGCATTGGACCTTGGACGCTAAATATAATTAGAATGTTTTATATTGGCGATGAAGATATATGGCTTCCGGAGGATTTAGCAATAAAAAAAAGTGCTACGCATTTTTTTAAAGAGCAGGACTTAAGCTACATTCAATCATTATATAAACCCTACAGGACTTATTTTTGCTTGTATTTATGGGCAGGAATGAAATTAATTGAATGAATTAAATGTAAAGTAAAGATCATTTGCATCTTTGCTTTCATCTGACAACAGCCATTCGTAACATTTTAAGAGATCTTTAGGTTCCTTAAG
>CBFHRY010000038.1:621-2500 GCA_965658385.1 Gammaproteobacteria bacterium | reverse complement strand
GTAAAGATCATTTGCATCTTTGCTTTCATCTGACAACAGCCATTCGTAACATTTTAAGAGATCTTTAGGTTCCTTAAGTTTTGATGGATCTTCTGCAGGGTATGCAAATGCCCTCATTGAAGTTCTGGTTGCTCCAGGATCAAAATTAAAAACTTTTATATGAGACGTTCCTTCTAATTCCTCTTTAAATATTTCTGCCATTGATTTTGTTGCAGCCTTTGAAATAGCATAAGCTCCCCAAAAAGCCCTCCCAGTTAAAGCAACACCAGATGAGGTGAATATAATTCTTGGCATTTTAGAGCCTGTTAAAGCTGGCAATAACGATTTTGTTAATAAAAAAGATGCTGTTAAATTTATATTTAAAACACTGTTCCAAGTTTTCAGATCGTAGTCTGATAAGGAAGACATCTTACCAATAATGGATGCGTTATTAATAACTGCATCTAAATGTCCATATGACCCAAGAATTGAATCACTTATTTCTTGCCCTTGCTTTTCATCTAACTTTTCTAAGTCGCACTCTATTATCATTGGCGATGTGTTTCTACTTTTTTGCAAATCATCATAGACCTCATCAAGACCAGTAGAGTTTCTTCCTAACAGAATAATATTTGCCCCTTGTGAGCCTAGGCCAATTGCAAGTTCTTTTCCAATCCCTTTGTTTGATCCAGTGACCAAGATATTTTTATTAATTAAACTATTCATTGATTTTTTCTATAAATTGAATGATTTCACTTGGATGCATAATTCTTATTTCGTTTGATTGAGATCCTTTCTCAAAGGATCCATAACCATATTCACATGCAAAGACAGGAACATTTGCTGCTAATCCTGCAGCAATATCAACATCATGATCACCAACATAACATGCAAAATTTGGGTTAATATCGAGCTTGTCACAAGCTAAACTTATACCCTCAGGATCCGGTTTGGCTTTTCTTAAATGATCTGGACAAATAAGAATTTTACAATCCCTTAATTCATCAAAAAATTCAATTAGTGGTTTTGCATATTCAAGGGGTTTATTTGTCACAATGCCATAAACAATATTCTTATCATTGAGGTAATCAATTAAATCCTTAACCCCATCAAATAATTTAGACAAGGAAGTTAAATTTTTTTTATATTCCCTTAAGAGAGCTGACTTAAGCTGTTGAAATTGTTCGTGATCATTATCTATTCCAAAACCCACCTCAACCAACTTACCGCTTCCATCAGATATGAATTGCCTTATATCATCCAAATGAACCAAATCACGATTATTTTCTGCGAGGACATTATTAAGAGAAGTTAAAAAATCAGGGGCCGTATCAATCAACGTCCCATCAAGATCAAATAGAAAAAGCTTTATATTAGCTAGAGGATTTTTTTGCATGAACTATATAGTTAACGCCTAAATCATTATTTAAGCTAGCATTGTGAGTAAGCGGATTATAGAACATTCCTTTTGTATCCATTAATTCAGCATTAGCATCCCTTATATATGAGGCCAAAGTTGATGGTTTAATAAATTTATTATATTCATGAGTTCCTTTTGGAAGTATATTAAAAATATACTCAGCACCAATAATTGCTGTAATCCAAGACCTTGGATTTTTATTAATAGTAGATAAAAATAAATTCCCTCCAGGCCTTAAAAGCTTCACACAAACATTTATTAAACTTTTTGGGTCTGGGACGTGCTCAAGCACTTCAAGACAGGAAACAATATCAAATCTTTCATGGCCATCTGCATAAAAGCTTTCTGCAGTGCCTTCAATGTATCTGATATCTTTTGAGGATTTACTTGCATGAACTTTTGCTGCATTAATTCCTGGTCCAGCCGCATCAATTCCAGTAACTTCTGCGCCTTTATCATAGATAGCTTCAGCAAGAATTC
>CBFHRY010000038.1:0-611 GCA_965658385.1 Gammaproteobacteria bacterium | reverse complement strand
CCACCACCACATCCTACATCAAGAAAAGTTTTACCTTTTACAGATGCAATACCATCAATATAGCTTGCACGCAGAGGATTAATTTTATGCAATGGCTTAAAGTCACCGCCTTTATCCCACCATTTATCAGCAAGCTCTGCAAACTTAGCTACTTCATTCTCATCTACATTCATGTGCACAGTTTAACAATATTTTTTCTAATATTTTAATTAACTTTAATTTTATTGTTTGTGTAGTAAAACTACATCTAAAAACTATAAAAAGCTTAATATAAAAGGATTTCTTTTTTCAATTGACTTTTAAATATACTTATTATTTACTTCACTACAAGGTAATTTTATTTAATATAAATTGATAATAGCAGCATTAAAATCCTCCGAGTCCTCTGATAAGAGATCCCCAATTCACATTGAGACAATTCAGTCTCTTGCATCACTTAATGCAACAATCTTATTTGAGAAAGGGATTGGAGATGGTATTTATACAAATGATTCCCAATTTGAGGGCAATGGCCTTAAGTCAGAAACAAGGGAAACTTGCCTATCTCAAGCTGATTTAATTATTACTCTGCAACCACTCACCGAAGAAGATTTATCAAAGATTAAAAGAGG
>CBFHRY010000037.1:0-9798 GCA_965658385.1 Gammaproteobacteria bacterium | reverse complement strand
ATTCCAAATGATGTCCTCAATGAAGCAAAAAAATCAGATGCAATTTTATTTGGTGCTGTTGGAGGGCCAAAATGGGATGATTTGGGTTGGGATGTAAGACCTGAGCAAGCTCTTTTAACATTAAGAAAAGAGCTAGGTTTGTTTGCTAATTTGAGACCTGCATTTTTATTTGATGAACTTGCATCAGCTTCTCCAATAAAAAATAAAATTATAGAAGGTCTTGATATATTGATAGTCCGAGAGCTAACTGGCGGTATATATTTTGGAGAGCCAAGAGCAATAGTTACTGATGAGACTCCAAATTATGCTTTCAATACAATGGTTTATAACGAAGATGAGATAAGACGAATTGCAAAAATTGGTTTTGAATCTGCGCAAAAGAGAAAAGGCAAACTTTGTTCAGTTGAAAAAGCAAATGTTCTTGAAGTCTCAAAATTTTGGAGAGAAATAGTTACAGATATGGCTAAAGACTATCCTGATGTTGAGCTTTCACATCAACTTGCTGACAATACAGCCATGCAATTAGTTCTCAACCCAAATCAATATGATGTTATTGTCTCAAGCAATCTATTTGGTGATATTCTTTCTGATATTGCAGCAACACTGTCGGGGTCAATTGGGATGCTTCCATCAGCATCATTAAATAGTTCTTCACAAGGAATGTATGAGCCATGTCATGGAAGTGCTCCAGATATAGCAGGAATGAATATCGCAAATCCAATCGCTATGATTGCGTCACTTGCAATGGCCCTAAGGTATTCGCTAAACCAGACACGACTTGCCGATATATTAGAAAATTCAATTAAGATATTTATTGAAAAAGGACACAGAACCAAAGATATCAGTACAACAGAAGATTATATAAAAACATCTGAGGTAGCTACCTCGCTAATTGAGATCATGAGCAATGAATAACGAATTAAATTTAGCTTTAGTTGGAGCATCAGGAGTTGTAGGTCAAAAAATCATACAGCTTTTAGAGAAGAAAAAATTTCAAGTTAATAACTTTTACCCATTAGGCAAGTCATCTGTAGGTGATGAGGTTAGTTTAATGAATCAAACCTACGTCATCGATGATGTTGATTTATTTGATGCGACTAAAGCAAATTTAATCATCTTGGCTGCTGGTTCTTCAGTTGCTCAAAAACATGCAAGAAATTTTGTTAGTGCAGGTGTATATGTAATAGATCTCTCATCAGAATTTAGATATAAAGAAGACGTACCACTTATCATTCCAGAAATAAACGGAGAAATACTTAGAGAATTAACAAAACCTAGCTTAATAGCAAACCCAAATTGCTCTACTTCGCAATTGCTTATGGCATTAAAGCCAATTCATGAAAATTTTAATATTAAGTTTCTTAATATTGCGACTTATCAAGCTGTATCTGGAACTGGTAAAGAAGCTGTTGAGGAGCTTAAAGAGCAAACCATAAATCCAAGCGCTGAAGCTAAAGTTTACCCAAAGAAAATTGCATTTAATGCCTTGCCACAATGCGATATTTTCCTTGATAATGATTTCACCAAAGAGGAAATGAAACTTGTTTGGGAAACCAAAAAAATTCTTGATCCTGAGATTGATGTTCAAGCTACATGCGTAAGAGTTCCTGTTAAAAACGGTCATTCTGAAGCAGTTTTTCTAAAAATTGATAAAAATGCAGACAGAGAAGCAATCATTAACTCTCTTTCAGATCTTAAAGGTGTATGCGTGATGGATGATCCATCAAATCTCGTTTATCCAACTCCGCTTGAGCAAGCAAATGACTCAGAGGATGTTTATGTTGGAAGAGTTAGAAGCCAAATTATTCAAGGAGAAACATGGGTTTCGTTATGGATAGTTGCTGATAATGTATATGGAAAAGGTGCTGCTTTAAATGCAGTACAGATTGCTGAAAATTTACTTGAGCATAATAAACTTTGATGAAATATCTGCTAGCTACATTAATTTTTTTCACCTCTTTTGTATCAGCAAATAACTTAATATCATCTCCTAAAATTAGCATTAATGAAAATGGCTTAAGAGTAATAGAGCTTAATATTAAAGATTCTAATATAGATGATAATGATATTAAGCTTTTCGAGTACAAGTCAGAAGATGCTCTTAATAATAATAAAATTGCCTACACGCTTCTGTTAGATAATGATAAATTCTCTAGGTTCTCAATAGTTTTGTCAGAAACTTATGCATCAGATTACTTTAGTTTCAAACTTAGGGTAAAAGATAACATAGCAAAAGATATATTTATTTTTCTCCCTTCAAATGCTCGCTTTGAGAAACCCTTATCGATTAATAGTACCGTTAAAGAATCAATTAACTCTTTATCAAGTTCAAATAATGAAGAAATTATCTCTAAATTAGAAGATCAGGAAATTAAGGAAGAAGTTTTACTAGATGAAAGTGTTCAAGAAGAAAAAGTCATATCAGCAGGTGAAATAAAAACTATGTGGAGTTTGGCAACTGATATTGCCAAAACCAATGGTGATTTATCTATCTATCAAATTATGTGGTCTATTTACCTTGGCAATCCTAATGCTTTTTTAGATGAAAATATCAATCTGGTTAGAAGCGATGTTGATATTGTCATACCTAGTTATCAAACTATGCAAGCAAACTCTCCAGTAGAAGCTAAGAATGCCATAGTAAAAATGAACCAAGCATTTAGTTTAGATTTTAAAAAATCTAGCAAATCACTATTAACCTTAACTGCTCCAAAAATCTCCAAGTTAGAAGAAGCTAAAATAATTACTGAAGAGGAAAAAGAGCAAAGAGAGGCTGTATCAATAGATTCAGATTCAAGCTCCCCAGAAGACATCATTTCAAAAAATACCTCTACTCTTAATTTTAATGCTGAAAATGAAGTCATTGAGGATTTAACAAAAATAGCAGATAGTGTTAATAAAACTGATCTTCAAGAAGAATCTTCAGGAATAAAGCTCGTTGATCTACTATTTGTTGCAGCAATATCAGTAATATGTGGAGTTTTACTTGCTTTAATTTTTATTCAACTCAACAAGAATCGAAAGAAAGCAATTGTTTATGATTTTGATGAAGCTCCATCATCTGGTCCTGAAACAACAGCATTACCATCTGGGTTGAGTATAAAAAATAATGAAGATGAACAAGAGCTTGATTTAGCTTCAACTTATATCGAGATGGGAGAGCTTGATCAGGCAAATGCAATCTTACAGAATCTCCTTAAAAAATCTAAGAATGAAAATTTTAAGGATAAAATAAGAGAATTAATTACATCAATTCAGTCAAAGTGAAATTAGTATTCACACTTGAGTATAACGGTAAATATTTTTCTGGATTTCAAAAACAAGCGAATGCTAAGACTATCCAAGAAGAAATCGAAAATTCAATTTACAAGATAACTCAAGAAACAATATCAATAAACTATGCCGGAAGAACCGATGCAGGAGTGCATGCAATATCTCAAGTCTTTGATTTTGAAACAAGCATAGATCGTAAAAACCATGAGTGGATAGATGGTATAAATTCTAATTTACCAAGAACAATAAAGGTCACAAGTGTTACATCTGTAGATAGTAACTTTCACTCAAGGTTTTCTGCATTAGATAGAACCTATGCTTATGTAATTTACAATTCAAAATCAAAACCAATTTTCTTTGATGATTTTACCCATTGGGAAAAAATACCTTTAGATCTAGATATTCTTCAAAACGAAGGCAGTGATTTAATTGGAAAGCATGATTTTTCATCATTTAGATCGTCTAGCTGCTCTTCAAATAACCCAATTAAAGAAATAAAGGACTTTAGAGTTGAAAAATTTGGCAATTTTTTAGTATTTCATATTAGCGCAAATGCTTTTCTTCACAACATGGTTAGAATAATCATGGGTACGATTGTTGACATAGCAAAAAATGAAAATAAATTAGGCATTAAACAAATAATTGATGCTAAAGATAGAATTAGTGCAGGCAGGACTCTTTCAGCAAAAGCATTATACTTTTTAGGCCCTACTTATAAGGATGTTTATAATATTCCCAAACCAACAAAAAACCTTCTAGAAAAATTTAGATCATGAGCAAGACCAAAGTAAAAATTTGTGGTATTTCTAATATTGATGCACTTAAACAATTGATTGAGCTAAACATAGATTTTATTGGTTTTATATTTCATCAAAATAGCCCAAGAAATGTTGACGATTCTTTCATAAAACAAATACCGCAAATTAATTTTAAAAATTCAAGACCTGTTTGCGTGTTTGTAAATTCTGAAAAAGATTTTATTAATAGAAATATTAGTTATTTTGAGAATCCTATTTTGCAGTTTCACGGAGAAGAATCAGAGAAGTTTTGCACTTCTTTTAATTTAGCTTATTGGAAAGTTATAAGAATAAAAGATGAGAGCTCATTTATAGACATGAATGCATATAAGAGCGCAGAGGCAATATTGTTTGAAAATTATGAAAAGGGTAACTATGGCGGTACTGGGAAATCATTTGACTGGAATATTCTGAATAAGATAGACATATCTTCAAATAAAATTGTATTGTCAGGTGGCATAAATCTTCAAAATGTCGATAATGCTATAGATATAGACCCTTGGTGTTTAGATTTAAATTCAGGAGTTGAATCTGAGAAAGGCGTTAAAGACTTTGCCTTAATAAATAAAATATTAAATAAAATAATATGACAATAGATAAAGAAAAATATCCAAACATAGATGGTTTCTTTGGTGAGTATGGAGGTAAGTTTGTCCCCGAGACCCTAATGTATGCGCTCGAGGAGCTTGAACAAACCTATGATAAGCTCAAAGATGACAAGGTTTTCAAAGAAGAGTTTTATGCTGATCTTTCTAATTTTGTTGGAAGACCTTCACCTCTATATTATGCAGATAGACTAACTAAACATTTTGATTCTGCAAATATCTGGTTAAAGCGTGAGGATCTAAATCATACTGGAGCCCATAAAATTAATAATACAGTTGGTCAAATTTTACTTGCTAAATATATGGGTAAAAAAAGAATTATTGCAGAAACCGGAGCTGGTCAGCATGGCGTGGCAACAGCAACAGTTGCAGCTAGGCTGGGTCTTGAATGCCATATTTATATGGGTGCCGAAGATGTTAGAAGGCAGTCTTTAAATGTTTACAGAATTAAGTTGCTCGGAGCTCATGTTCATGCAGTTGATTCGGGAACAGCAACATTAAAAGATGCTCTAAATGAGGCCTTAAGGGATTGGGTTACCAATGTTGACGATACTTATTATATTATTGGAAGCGTAACAGGCCCTCATCCATACCCTATGATCGTTAGAGATTTTAATTCAGTAGTTGGTCACGAATTGATTAAGCAATCGCAAGATAATTTTGGCAGAATGCCAGATGCAATTGTTGCTTGTGTTGGCGGTGGCTCTAATGCAATGGGAGCTTTTTATCCTTTCATTGATATTAGCGAAACTAGATTAATTGGTGTTGAAGCTGGTGGAAATGGAGTTGAGACTGGAGAGCATGCGGCGCCACTCAATGATGGTGAGCCAGGAGTATTGCACGGTGCTAGAAGTTATCTGATGCAGGACAATCTAGGTCAGGTCAAAGATACAAAATCAGTTTCAGCAGGGTTAGATTATCCTGGAGTTGGCCCCGAGCATTCTTGGCTTAAGGACATAGGAAGAGCAGAATATGTTGCTATCAACGACCAAGAAGCATTAGATGCATTTCATTTAGTAACTGAGCTTGAGGGAATAATGCCAGCCCTTGAAACTGCTCATGCTTTTGCATATTTAGATGGTTTATCAAAAGAATTAGATAAAAGTGCAAATGTAGTTGTTAATGTATCGGGCAGGGGAGATAAAGATATTAATACAGTTGCTGAAATTGATGGAATAGAGTTTTGAACAGACTAAGACAAAAGCTAAAAAACCTAAAAGAAGAAAATAAAAAAGCATTAGTTGCATATCTAGTTGCAGGAGATCCTGATCTTGATTCAACGCTAAACTTGATGCATCTTTTCGTGAAATCTGGAGTTGATGTTATAGAGATTGGAGTTCCTTTTACTGATCCAATTGCAGAAGGACCAGTAATTCAGAAGGCTCATGATAGAGCACTAAAAAATAATATTTCTTTACCAGATATCATTAAATTAGTTGAGCAGTTTAGAGAAGCTGACAACACTACACCAGTGATATTAATGGGTTATCTCAATACATTTAGCTTCCATAAAAATATTATTGATAAATCAGATGAAAATGGAGTTGACGCCGTACTTGTAGTTGATATCCCTGGAGAGCTAAGTATTTCTAGCTATGGAATATCAAATCCAAATATTGATTCAATCTCTTTAATTTCACCTACAACATCGGAAGATAGGATTAAAAAAATTGCTGAAAATGGTTCTGGGTTTATCTATTACGTTACCTTAAGAGGTGTTACTGGATCATCAAACCTAGATGTTGATGAAATCAATGCCAATATTCAAAAAATTAGATCTTACTCAGATATACCTACATTGGCTGGATTTGGCATTAAATCAAATAAAGATGCAAAGCTCTTATCTGAGTATTCTGATGGCGTTATTGTTGGCTCCAGCATCGTTGATATGATACATGAGGAGTCAGATTCAAAACAATTTGATAGAATAGGTGCATACTTAAGGGAACTTAAAGAAGCAATATCATGAATTGGTTAACCAGATTATTACCTACCATTGGAACTTCTAAATCAAAAAGCAAAGTTCCAGATGGATTATGGAGCTCATGTCCTGCATGTGAATCTGTTCTCTATGCACCTGAATTAGAAAAATCTCTTTTTGTCTGTCCTAAATGCGATCATCACCTTAGGATTGGTGCAAGAAAAAGATTAGATATGTTCTTAGATGGCGGTAAATATAAAGAAATTGCTGCTGATCTTCTCACCAAAGACCCACTAAAGTTCAAAGATACAAAAAACTACACTAATAGAGTAAAAGATGCGGTTGCAGCAAGTGGAGAAAACGAAGCAATTGTTATTGCCTCAGGCTCATTAGAATCTATGCCAATAATTGTTGCAGCTTTTGAATTTAGATTTATGGGCGGTTCTATGGGAGGTGTAGTTGGAGAAAAATTTGTTAAAGGTGTCGAGGAAGCCATCAAAACAAAAAGACCTTTTGTATGTTTTTCAACATCAGGCGGTGCACGCATGCAAGAGTCAATGATTTCTTTAATGCAAATGGCAAAAACTTCTGCAGCGTTGCAAAAATTAAAAGCACAAAAACTACCGTATATTTCAGTAATGATTGATCCAATTTATGGCGGGGTATCAGCTAGCTTAGCCATGCTTGGTGATATCAATATAGCAGAGCCAGATGCTTTAGTTGGCTTTGCTGGACGAAGGGTTATAGAGCAAACCGTTAGAGTTGAATTACCCGATGATTTCCAAAAATCAGAATTTCTACTTGATAAAGGCGCAATAGATATGATTGTTCATAGAAAAAATCTTAGATCTAAAGTTCATGGCCTATTAGCCAAGCTGCATCAAAAATAATGAATCTAGAGAGATCCATAGGATTTATCTTTTTAATTTTTACAATTTTAGCCTTAGGTTTTTTGATAGAACCACAAGAACAATACAAGAATAACCAGACAACCAATATCGTTAATCAAGTTGTCGAACCAGAAGATAATTCCATTCAAGCAACTCAGACTGAAGAAGTTGAAACTGAAATAGAAGAAGTTCCTGAAATAAAGATTGAAGAAAAACCTGAACCCGTCATAGCAGATTCCACAACAGATGCAGAGTTTCTTAAAGAATCAGATTTTGATTTATTTGTTTTAAGAGTTCATGTTTTGTCTTCTCTTGAGAATGCGGAGACTCTTTCAGAGAAAATTAAAAAGGGGGGATATCCTTCTTTTGTTGAAGTATTTGGCAAGAATAAAAATTTATATGCAATATATGTTGGTCCTTTCTTATCTAAAGAAGAGATTAGTAGTAATATAGAAGACATAAAAGAAGTTTCTCAAAGCAGCCAGGGAGAGGTTACAAGATGGAAGCTCTAGGTTTAAATATCACTGACTGGGTTATCTTAGTTGTACTTGTTGCTTCTGGCCTCATGTCTTTAGCTAGAGGTTTTACTAGAGAGTTTCTATCATTATTCTTATGGATCTTTTCTTTTATAGCAGCATTATCACTTGAGCATTTAGCAACCCCGCAAGTTGCTACAATAATTGGCAGCGAAGAAATATCTAAAATTATTTCCTATGTTTTAATTTTTATAATTTGTATCATTGGCGGCGGCTTTCTTATTAAATTTATTAGTAGCCTTGTGAAATGGTCTGGTGCTTCTGGTTTTGATAGATTTTTAGGCGTACTCTTTGGCTTTACAAGAGGACTGGTTTTAATCTTTGTTATCTTTTTATTATTACCTGCAAGTTTTAAGAAAAGTGACCTCTTTATAAATTCTAAAATCTCACCACTCATTGATGAATATGCACCAAGAGTTGAATCTTATTTTAGAGATCTGGTTTCGGATAAAGATATTGTCGAGGAGGCCACTAATCTTATAGAGCCTTTAATTGAAGAAGTTCAAGATTCAACTAATTCTCAAGAAGAAGAGGAGAGTTCCTAGTGTGTGGAATAGTTGGTATTTCTGCTGAAGCAAATGTTGCTGGAGAAATATACGATTCTTTACTAATGTTGCAGCATAGAGGTCAAGATGCTGCAGGTATGGTTGTTTGTGATTCAGAGGGCAATCTTAATAGCAGAAAAGCTAAAGGTTATGTAAGAGATGCTTTTAGACAAAATCATATGGATAAGCTTATAGGAAGTTATGGTATAGGCCATGTAAGATATCCTACAGCAGGAGGAGCTGGAAAAGAGTTTGCTCAACCTATGTATGTAAATTCTCCCTATGGGATTAGCCTTGCACATAACGGAAATCTAACAAATTCACATGAGCTAGGCATTCAGTTGTTTCATGCTGAAATGAGACACCTTAATACTGACTCAGACTCAGAAGTGTTGCTAAATATATTTGCTCATGAGCTTGGGAAGCAAAGAGAAATTTATCCTAAACCAGAGCATATTTTCAAAGCAGTATCAAAAACTCACAGAAGATGTGATGGAGCTTATGCTGTCATAGCAGTGATCACCGGTCACGGTATTCTTGCGTTTAGAGATAATAATGGAATTAGACCATTGTCTATTGGTATTAGACAAGGGAAAACAAGAGACGAATATATAGTGGCATCAGAAGATGCTATGTTCTCATCACAAGGATTCAAAAAACTAAGAGATGTTGAGCCTGGAGAGGCTATCTTTATAGATAAAAATGGTAAATTCACTTCACAGCAATGTGCAGATGATCCTCAATTAAGACCATGTATTTTTGAGCAAGTATACTTTGCAAGACCTGATTCTAAGATTGATCAAATCTCAGTTCATAAGTCTAGAATGAGAATGGGATCAAAACTTGCAGCCAATATACTACAACAACGCCCAGATCATGATATAGATGTTGTTATTCCTATCCCGGATAGCTCAACTACAGCAGCGCTGCAACTAGCAGATGACTTAGGAGTTCAATACAGGGAAGGCTTTGTTAAAAATAGATACATTGGCAGAACTTTTATCATGCCTTATCAAGAAGAAAGAAAAAAATCTGTTAGAAGAAAGCTCAATATTTTAGAGCTTGAATTTAAAGATAAAAATGTCTTGCTTGTAGATGATTCAATTGTAAGAGGAACAACTAGTACAAAAATAATTCAAATGGCAAAAGAAGCAGGAGCTAAAAAAATATATTTTGCATCAGCTGCTCCGGCGATTAAATATCAAAATTTATATGGCATTGATATGCCTGA